>JASBTO010000143.1 GCA_030148365.1 Kangiellaceae bacterium | reverse complement strand
ACCTTGCCGCGGTGGGTAATCGCCGGCACCTTGCCCATCGGGTTGATCGATAGGTACTCGGGTGCTTTCATCGTCGTATCGTATTCCAGCACTTCCGTGCGGTAAGGCTGCCCGGTTTCCTCAAGCATCCAGCGCACGATGCGACCGCGGGACATGGGGTTGGTATAGAAAACGAGTTCGTCAGACATGGTTATGGATTCCTTTTCCGGTTAAGCCAGGATCCGCTCACGGGCAAACCCGGCGAGAAGCGTCAGGCATGTTGATCAATCAGGATGGGGTTTCCGTCGGGATCAATGACCAGAATACTGGCGGGTCCGCTGCCGGATTCATCGATCTTCTCTTCGGGGATTATGCCCTTGTCGCGCAGATGTCGCTGAATTTCCCGGACGTCCGCAAAGGAGTCCAGGGTTTCGCATCGGGAATTCCAGCCGGGGTTGAATGTGAGCATGTTGCGCTCGAACATGCCCTGGAAGAGCCCTACGGTTGCCTCGCCGTTTCGCAGGATCAACCAGCCTTGCTCCGCTTCCCCGCCGATCGCTGAGAAGCCCAGCGCCTCATAGAAAATCCGTGATTTATCCAGATCCGCCACATTCAGGCTGATTGAAAAGTTACCCAGTTCCATGGTTTCGTCTCCTGGTACCCAGACAGGGTTGAGTGATTCACTTGCGCCAATATTGCGTCAATTTGTCGCCGGATTCCAACCGGCAAATAGCCGGACGCAAGCCGTCTCGACAAGCGTCCTCCAGCTGCCCGGCCCGGAATTGACCGGAACCGGCGTTTCTTCCGGTAAGATAAGCAGGTCGGGTGGTCCGGGTTCCGGCCAGCTCCGGGAGTCTTGCCCGCCCCTGCTGATCAACATTCCATACAAGGAGTTCCCCGATCATGGACAAGAAAACCCTGAGAGTTCTCGTCACCGGTGCCGGCAGCGGCTTTGGCCGGGGCGTAGCATTAGGCCTTGCGGCGCAAGGCCACAAGGTTTACGCCGCTTGTGAGATATGGCCGCAGGTTACCGACTTGCGGCAATGTGCCGAAAAAGAAGGCGTTGAGATGACGGTCCTGAAACTGGATGTGCTTAACGAAATTGATCGATGCCATGCGTTTGAACTGGACATCGATGTACTCCTGAACAATGCCGGCATCATGGAATCCGGACCGGTGGCGGAACTGCCCATGTCCGTGGTCCGCTCGGTTTTCGAAACCAATGTTTTCGCGGCTCTGGTAATTGCCCAGGGCTTTGCCCGGCAAATGATCAAGCGCGGTAGCGGCCGCATCGTCTGGGTCTCTTCCGTGGCCGGTCTGGTCAAGGTGCCCTGGGATGGCGCCTATTCCGCGTCCAAGCATGCCGTGGAAGGCTTCTGCGCGGCGATGCGCAAGGAACTCAAGCCCTACGGCGTCGAAGTCTGTACTGTCAACCCCGGCGCCTTCTGTACCGGTTTTAACGACACCGGCATGGAAGCCCAGGATCAATGGTGGGATCAGGGCGACCGGGTCATGGACCATTGGCCGAAGCGGGATCTGGACGATCAGTCAGATCCCCAGGAGATGATCGAGGCGATGATCGGGGTGATTACGGCGGATAACCCCCACTACCGTACGGTGCGGCCCGAAGATGCGGAAAAAATGGTCCGGCAGGAGCAGCAGGATGTGTGGCAGCGCAAAGTCGGTGACTGAGGCCAAGGCACTCCGCAGGGAGACATCATGGCCTTTCGGGGTCAATCAGCGGGAGTGGCGATTGGCGAGCTGTTTCGCGGCGTAAGAGCAGGAGGCTTCAATCTTCAGCCCTTTCTCCTCGGCCCAGGTAAATCCCCGGTTGACCAGATGCCGGGCCAGGCCCCTGCCCCGCAAGTCTTCCGGTACGAAGGTACGATTGAAATCGACAGTGCCATCTTCCAGGCGGTACTCCAGTACCCCCTCTTGATTATCGACGCTGACGGTAAAGCGGTTCTGGTCCGGCTCGTGACGTATTTCCATATCGGTCTCCATGGCTTCCGGTTGGGTAAACCCCGCCAGCGATGGTACTGACATCGCCGCGCAATCTCTGCTGTCAGTCAAAATCGCTGGCATCGTGGCGCTCCGGTAACTGTAATTCATCCTCGCCCCAATTGCGATTGACCCGCCGGCCTCGCTGCACCGCGGTTCGCTCCCGGATTTCTCCTGCCCAGCGCACGACATTGGTATAGGATTCGACGTCGAGAAACTGGCCAGCCTCGTACAGTTTTCCCTGCACCAACGCGCCATACCAGGGATAACCGGCGATATCGGCAATCGTATAGTCTTCACCGCAGAGGTAGCGACGGGAGGCCAGGTTGCGGTCCAATACGTCCAGTTGGCGCTTCACTTCCATGGCATAGCGGTTGATGGGGTACTCAAATTTCTCCGGGGCGTAGGCGTAGAAGTGGCCGAAGCCACCGCCCAGAAAAGGCGCGCTGCCGATCTGCCAGAACAGCCACGACAGACATTCCGCTCTCGCGGCGGGTGCTGGCGACAGGAAGGCATCGAATTTCTCCGCCAGGTAGACGAGGATCGCGCCGGATTCGAAGATCCGGGTTGGCGGAGATGTACTGTGATCCATCAGCGCGGGGATTTTGGAATTCGGGTTCACCTCCGTAAAACCAGTACTGAATTGATCGCCCTCCTTGATATCGATAAGCCAGGCGTCGTACTCTGCGCCGGCTTTGCCCAGTGCCAATAATTCCTCGAGCATTATCGTCACTTTCACACCATTGGGCGTTGCCAGTGAATACAATTGCAACGGGTGTTTGCCCACGGGCAGTTCTTTCTGATGCGTCGGCCCGGCTTCGGGACGGTTGATATGGGCAAATTCACCGCCGCTTTCCTGATCCCACCTCCACACTTCGGGGGGCGTGTACTCGTCTGCTTTGCTCATGACGCTTTTACCTCATTGGTATCGATTCAGGAAGTCGTAGTAGTGATGAATCGGTTCGGCTGAGTTTACAAGGCAAACTCCGCCGAACCCATTGAGAGTTGCCGGAGACTGTCACCTCAAGATGTCAGCTAGCGGTCCTGATCCGGCTTGCCGCGGGCGATGATCAACACGCCCAGATACACCACGCTCAGGCCGACCACAACAATGCCACCCCACACCGACGCCGGCAGCCAGTAGGAGGCGTTGCTGCCATCGGTGGCAATCAGGTAGATCACTTCATCGAGGGCCAGGGAGAGACCGGCGCCGAAGCCGATGCAGCAGAGATCCAGCCAGCGGTTCCGGCGCAGATCTACCATCAGCGGCAGACCGGTCACGCTCAGCAGGATCAGGCCGGTGTATAGATGATGGATATTGTAGGTGCCAAGATCAAAGTCGGCGTCAGGCGTGAACCAGAGCCATAGACGCACGACAATAAAGGTGACCACGAGGGCCGTCAGGATCAATATGCCCCGCCGCCGTCCAACGGCTGTTGCATTCATGTCCGGATTTTCTCCATGAGTTTTTGCAGGCGTTTGGCCGATACGGGAAACCGGGTGCGCACGCCCTGGGCAAACAGGGAGATGCGAAATTCCTCCAGCATCCAGCGCAGCTCCGCAACCTTGTCCCGATCAAGGCCGGACTCCTGCTCGAGATCCTCGAAACGTTCCTGCCAGGGCTGGATTTCTTCCAGCGCGGCCTGCTCTTTCGGATAGTTGTTGATAATCCGTTCCAGGCGTCGCTTGAGGGCGTTGATATAGCGCGGGTAGTCGGCAATCTTGTCGATGCCGTACCGGTAACAGAAGCCCGGCGCGAACAGGTGCCGGAGTTGGCGCTCCATGTCGTCCCGACTTTCAGGGTAGCGATCGGCCATCTGATCGGCGATTTCCGTCCCCACCGCGAGGCGCACTTCGAGGACTTCCACCAGTTGGTTGAGGGCCCGGGTCATGGCAGCGACGAAGCCAGGTCTGAGCCGGCTGACGAAAGTGTCAAACGCCGCTTCGGTCCAGATCAGCCCGTCCTGCTGGTCCAGCTCCGCCCGGATCACTGCCAGCGCGACGTCCTCGAACAGATCCTGCTGGGCACCGAGGGTACCGTAGGCGAGCGCCAGCCGGCGTTTGTCGGCGTAGGCTTTCTCCAGATAGCGGAACTCCTTGTCGAGTTGCAGGAGCGTCAGGCGACTCAGGCCGCGAGTGTGGCGCTCCCGCGCGAGCCCGGGTCGATCAACCAGCTCCAGGGTGACACTGTCGCCCTCATCAACCAAAGCCTGATAGAGCTCCAGATCCAGCCCGCCCTGACGCTTGCGGACCTTTTGTTCAATAGTGCCGAACTGCCAGTTGCTCGCGGTCCGGCCATGTTGTGCTCCCGGCTCCCGGGCAACGGCCTGCTGGCGGGCCTGACGCTGGCCCTGTTGCAGGGCCGTCAGATCCCGGCTAGTCGCCAGGGTCTTGCCCTTGTCATCGACGACCCGAAAGCGCATTTGCAAGTGGGACGGCAGGGTCACTTGCTGCCAGTCGTCCGGCGTCACAATGACACCGGTCATGGCCCGCAAGCGCTCGGACAATTGCTGCAGGATATTGCCCTGCTCCGGCGCGAGAGCTTCCAGACAGGCTTCGGCGTAACGGGGCGCGGGGATGAAATTACGGCGCAGCCGTTTCGGCAAACCCTTGATCAGGGCCTGCACCTTTTCCTGCAAAAGCCCCGGCACCAGGCGGTCAAAGTCCGCCGGCTTGAATTGCCGCAGGGCCGCGACCGGCAGTACCGCGGTCACGCCGTCGGCGTCGTGGCCTGGCTCGAAACGATACTCCAGATTCAGCCGGGTGCCGCCGAAGCTCAGGGTCTCGGGGAATTGCTCGACTGCCTCTTCCGTGTCCGTCCGTAGTAATAACTCCCGCGTATATTGGAGCTGCCCGTTATGTTCCTGCGGCTTTTTCTTCAGCCACTTATTCAGGCTCTGGGCGCTGTTGATATGAGGCGGCAGCCTGTGATCAAACCAGTCCACCAGGGTTTGCTCGTCGGCGAGCAATCCGGCCTGGCGGGTTCTGGCTTCCAGATCCTCGAGCTCGTCCCGCAGCCGCCGATTATGATCAAGAAATTTGGCCGTCAGCCGGATATCCTGCTCGACAAGGCCGGCACGGATGAATTCCCGGCGGCAGAAGTCCGGATCCTGGGCGCTGTAGTCGACGATCCGGTTGGCCACCAGTACCAGACCGAACAAGGTCAATTGCAGATTGGCGACCACCCTGCCCCGGCTCTTGCTCCAGTGGGGATCGAAATATTTGGATTTCAGCAGGTGCGCAGCGGCCTGCTCGACCCACTCGGGCTCGATGGCCCCGGTTGTACGGGCGTAGGGCTTTTTGGTTTCGACGATGGCGAAGGTCACCAGCCACTTCGGTTGTACCTTGAAGTTGACCGACTGGGGATGCAACCAGAAACGGCTGTTGCGCGCGCCCAGGTAGTCATTGTCGGTGCTCTTGTTGCCAACAAACGACAGCAGCCCGGCAAGCATCGTTCTGTGCAGTTGCTCATAGCTCGCGTTGAAAGCCGTGCCCTTGTGATTCATCGTGGTTTTCAGTTGCCGGTAGGTGTTGCGCCATTCCCGCCAGGCGTTGAAATTGATCCAGTTCTCCCGGCAGTAGTTGCGAAATTTCGAATGGCTGAGTTCATCCTGCTGCTCGTGGAGACTGCGCCAAAGATTCACGATGGTGACGAAATCGGACTTTTTGTGCTCGTAGCGGGCATGCTTCTGGTCAGAAGCCTGTTGCTTGTCGAAAGGACGGTCCCGGGGGTCCCGCACCGTCAGGAAACTGCCGATCACCAGGGCTTCATTCAGCGCCCCCTGCTCACGCCCGGCGACAATGATTCGGCCGACTCTCGGATCCACCGGCAAGCGTGCCAGCTCCCGACCGATGGGCGTCAACTGCTGACGCTCATCAATGGCGCCAAGCTCAAGCAGCAGATTCAGGCCATCGCTTACCTGCCGGGGTGCGGGCGGATCCAGAAAAGGAAAATCCGCGATGTCGCCGAGACCCTGGATTTTCATCTGCAGGATGACTGCGGCGAGATTGGTGCGCAGAATTTCCGGATCGGTAAACTCGGGCCGAAGTTCAAAGTCCTCTTCACTGTACAGGCGAATACAGATCCCGTCGGCGACCCGGCCGCAGCGGCCCTTGCGTTGGTTGGCAGAGGCCCGGGAAATGTTCTCCACCGGCAAGCGCTGGATTTTCAGGCGGGAACTGTAGCGGCTGATCCGGGCCTGGCCGACGTCGATGACGTAGCGGATCCCGGGCACGGTCACCGAGGTTTCGGCCACATTGGTGGCGAGCACGATGCGGCGGCGACCGCCGGGATGAAAAATGCGCTCCTGCTCCTTGACCGACAGGCGGGCATACAGGGGCAACACCTCGAATCCGGCCGTCGGTTCCTTGCGCAGGTATTTGGCGGCTTCCCGGATCTCGCCTTCCCCGCTCAGAAAGATCAGGATGTCGCCGGTACCGGCCTTCACCAGCTCCTGCACGGCGTTACCAATGGCGGTCAAACGATCCCGGCTGTCGGCTTCCTGATCTTCATCCACCGGCGGCCGATAGCGGACTTCGACGGGATAGGTGCGCCCCTCCACCAGGATCACCGGCGCGTCGCCGAAATGACGGGAAAACTTGTCCGGATCAATCGTCGCCGACGTGATGATCAGTTTCAGATCCGGACGTTTTGGCAGTAATTGCCGGAGATAGCCGAGCAGGAAATCAATATTGAGGCTGCGCTCGTGGGC
>JASBTO010000135.1 GCA_030148365.1 Kangiellaceae bacterium | reverse complement strand
GGCGATCTGCGCAAGATCACCGAGGAAGGCGTGACTTTCCGCTCACCCGTCAACGGCGACAAGGTATTCCTCGGGCCGGAAGAGGCCATGCAGGTGCAGCGGGATCTCGGTTCCGACATTGTCATGATTTTCGATGAATGTACGCCTTACCCGGCCACGATCGAGCAGGCCCGGGACTCCATGGAACTGTCCCTGCGCTGGGCCCAGCGTTCAAAGACGGCGCATGAGGGCAATCCGGCGGCGCTGTTCGGTATTGTCCAGGGCGGCATGTATCCCGAGTTGCGCCGTGAGTCCCTCGAAGGCCTGACCGGGATCGGTTTTGACGGCTATGCCATCGGCGGCCTGTCGGTGGGGGAACCCAAGGACGAAATGCTCAAAGTGCTCGATCATCTGGCGCCGGAGATGCCAAAAGACAAGCCCCGTTACCTGATGGGCGTCGGCAAGCCCGAGGATATCGTCGAGGCGGTGCGCCGGGGCGTCGACATGTTCGATTGCGTCATGCCGACCCGCAATGCGCGCAATGCCCATCTTTTTACCACCACAGGCGTTGTAAGACTCAGGAACAGTCCCCATAAGAAGGATACCGGGCCGGTGGACCCGGATTGTGATTGCTATACCTGTCAGAATTTCAGCCGGGCCTACCTGCACCATCTCGACAAGTGCGGTGAAATGCTCGGTGCCAAGCTGAACAGTATCCACAATTTACGCTATTACCAGCGGCTGATGTCCGGATTGCGCGAGGCAATTGAAACGGGTACATTGTCCGCCTTTGTTGACGACTTCTATGCCCGGAGAGGCGAGCCAGTGCCGCCATTACCGGCTGATTAGACCCAGGGGAACCCTATGAATCTGACACCTTTTATCGCCACTGCCGCACCTGCGGGCAGCATGTATTCCTCCTTCATCATGTTGGCCCTGTTCGGCGTGATCTTCTACTTCCTGCTGATCCGGCCCCAGCAAAAGCGGGTCAAACAGCACAAGGAACTGGTTGGCGGCCTGCAAAAGGGCGATGAGATCGTCACCAACGGCGGCCTGATCGGGCGCATCAGCAAGGTCAAGGACGATTATCTGGTCGTGGAACTCGCGGAAGCAACCGAAGTGAAGCTGCAAAAAGCCGCAGTTGCCCAGATCCTGCCGAAGGGTACGGTCAAATCAATTTCAGAATAATGACGGCATCCGGGGCGGCATCGCCGGCCCCGGAAGTTTAGCCAAAAAGCGCATAAGGCCCAGCGATGTTTTTCAACCATCCGCAACAACGACCGATTAATACCTACCCTCTGTGGAGATATCTGCTCATCCTGGCGGTGATCGTTATCGCCCTGCTGTACGCCACCCCGAACCTTTTCGGCGAGGATCCGGCGCTGCAGATCTCCGGCAACAAGGGCACGGAAATCACCGAAGCCACCCTGGCGGAACTGGATACCGCATTGCAGGAGGCGAATATCGAGCCCCTCGCCATGGATCTCGAAGATGGTCAGGCCGTTATCCGCTTTGCCGACACCAACAGTCAATTGCTGGGCCAGTCGGTGGCCAACCGGGTCCTGAACCAGGATCGGCAAAATTATGTGGTGGCCCAGAATCTGGCGCCGGCCACGCCTGACTGGCTGAGCGGCCTCGGCGGCAAGCCGATGAAACTCGGCCTCGATTTGCGCGGTGGTGTTCACTTTCTGATGGAAGTGGACATGAACGAAGCTATCGGCACCCAGGTTAACTCCTACATTGATGATTTCAAGGCCCGCCTGCGGGAAGAACGCATCAGCTATGCGGCCATCACGCCGGATTCCGACAACGGTATCCAGGCCCGATTCCGCACCGACGAGCTCCGGGATCAGGCCCTCGACTATCTGGTCAGCAACTTCCGGGAATTCCAGTTCCGTGATCTCGACAGCGGCGGTCAGTATCTGATCCGCGTCCGCTTTACCGAACCGAAACTGCAGGAAATCCGTGATTATGCGGTGCAACAGAATATCGCCACCCTGCGCAACCGGGTCAATGAACTCGGCGTTGCCGAGCCTCTGATCCAGCGTCAGGGCGCCGAGTACATCGTTGTCGACCTGCCCGGCGTTCAGGACTCGACCACGGCCAAGGAAATTCTCGGCGCAACCGCGACCCTCGAATTCCGCATCGTCAACCCCAATGCCAACGTTCAGGATGCCCTTCGAGGCCGGGTGCCGAGTAACTCGGTCTTGATGGAATCCCGGGAAGGTGAACCCCTGGTGGTCTACAAGCGGGTAGCCCTGACCGGCGAGCACGTCACCGACGCCTATTCCGATATTGATCAGCAAACCAGCATGCCGATAGTCAGCGTGCGTCTCGATGGCCAGGGCGGCAGCAAGATGAACCGCCTGACCGGGGACAATGTCGGTAATCGCATGGCGATGATCCTCAAGGAGACCAAGGCGGTCTACAAGGTTGAGGACGGTGAGCGGGTGCGTACCGACAAGACCCGGACCGAGTGGGATCTGGTCAGTGCGCCGAACATTCAGGGCCAGTTCGGCAGCCGCTTCCAGATTTCCGGCAATTTCACCTCCAAGGAAACCCGGGACCTGTCCCTGATTTTGCGTTCCGGTTCCCTGATCGCGCCGGTGTATTTCGTTGAGGAGCGCACCGTCGGTCCGAGCCTCGGTCAGGAAAATATCGACCAGGGCTTCAAGTCGGTCATTATCGGTTTTGCGCTGGTGCTGGTGTTCATGGCGGTCTACTACCGGGTCTTCGGCCTGATTGCCAACATGGCGCTGACCCTGAACCTGGTGCTGGTGGTCGCCCTGATGTCGATTATCGGCGCGACCCTGACCCTGCCGGGTATCGCGGGTATCGTCCTGACCGTGGGTATGGCGGTCGATGCCAATGTCCTGATTTTCGAGCGTATCCGGGAAGAGCTGCGGGACGGCGTCCGGCCTGCTCAGGCCATCCACAATGGTTATGACCGCGCCCTGTCCACCATCGCGGATGCCAACATCACGACCCTGGTGGCCGCCGTCATTCTGTTCGCGATCGGCACCGGTCCGGTGAAAGGATTCGCGGTGACCCTGATGCTGGGTATCCTTACCTCGATGTTTACTGCGATTCTCGGCACCCGATCTGTCGTCAATCTGATCTACGGCGGCAAGTCCGTCAAGAAACTGGCGATTTAGGAACCACCCATGAGAATTTTCAAAAAAGAACTACACGTCGATTTTCTCAAGTACCGGAAAGTCGGCCTGGTTTTCTCCATGCTGCTGATCGTCGCTTCGGTCGCGTCCCTGGCGATGAATCGCCTGAACTTCGGACTTGATTTCACCGGCGGCACCCTGATTGAAGTCGGCTTTTCCGAAGATGCGGACATTACCGCGGTACGCGAGGATCTGGAAACCATGGGTATCCAGGGCGCCGTCGTGCAGTTTTTCGGCAACTCCCAGGACATCACTATCCGCATGCCGCCCCAAAAGGACATGGTCAATGACGAGGTGGGCGGCCTGGTGCTCGAAGCCTTGCGCGCCGACGGCACCGATGTCGAGATGCGCCGCATCGACTTTGTCGGCCCCAGCGTCGGCGACGAGCTGGCCGAGGAGGGCGCGCTGGCCATGCTGGTGGCGCTGATCTGCATCATGATTTATGTCGCCCTGCGCTTTGAGTGGAAGTTTGCCCTCGGCTCGGTCGCGGCCCTGGCCCACGACGTCACTATCGTGCTCGGCTTCTTCTCGATCACGCAACTGGAATTCGATCTGACGGTGTTGGCGGCGTTGCTGGCGGTGATTGGTTACTCCCTGAACGACACCATCGTGGTATTCGACCGGATCCGGGAAAACTTTATCAAGGTCCGCAAGGGCGGCCCCGAAGATGTTGTCAACCTGTCCCTGAACCAGACTTTCTCGCGCACTATTATTACTTCCCTGACGACCCTGCTGGTGCTGATCGCGCTCTTTGTTTTCGGCGGTGCGCTGATCCACGATTTTGCCATCGCCCTGATTGCCGGCGTGCTCATCGGTACCTATTCCTCTATCTACGTTGCCAGCGCCATCGCCCTGGCTCTCGGCGCCACCAAGGAAGATCTGATGCCGCCGCAAGTGGAGAAAGAGGGCGCGGAATTTGATAACCTACCCTGAATAATTATCGGGGCGGGGTAGTGAATGTATTTCGCAGAAGAGCCAGCTGACAGTAAACCAGCTGACGATAACAAGGATCAGGAAGCGGTTATTGTCGAGGAAGTGGATATCAGTGTCGCCGAGTGGCTGCCTGAATCCATAAAACCCTATTGGGACGGCTTGCTGGACCATCCCCTGATCCTGGCCGGTATCATTATTGTTATCGGCTTTGTGATTGGCAAACTGGTGCAGTTTGTTTTTACCTTCGTAGCCAACCGGTTAGCCGGCAAGACCCAGAGCCGGCTCGATGATCAGCTCATCGAATTGCTCCGCAAACCGATTTTCACCACGGTTTTCTATCTGACGCTGATGCTCGCCACCGAGGCGCTGCAGATCAGCGAAAGCGTCACCCAGTTCATCAGTCGACTGATTTTTTCCCTGTTAATCCTGTCCTGGCTGATGGCAGGTCTGCGCGCCGGTTCTCTGTTGCTGAAGATTATCGAGCGCTCGAAACGGGGGCCGACCATTATCGAACCCCGGACCCTGCCGCTGTTCGATATTCTCATCAAACTGGTGCTGATTGGCGCGGCCTCCTACTCGCTATTGCTGGTCTGGGGCGTCAATCTCGCTGCCTGGCTGGCCTCGGCCGGTATTATCGGTATCGCGGTCGGTTTCGCCGCCAAGGACACCCTTGCCAACCTGTTCTCCGGCATTTTCATCATAGCCGACTCGCCCTACAAGATTGGCGACTATATCCAGCTCGATACCGGCGAGCGTGGTCAGGTCACTCACGTGGGCCTGCGCAGCACCCGGATCCTGACCCGCGACGATGTGGAAGTCACCATTCCCAACGCGGTCATTGGCAACGCCAAGATCCTCAACGAGTCCGGCGGTCCCTCGGAAAAATCCCGGATCCGTATTCGGGTCGGCGTCGCCTACGGCACGGATGTCGATCAGGTCTGCGAACTCTTGGTACGGGTGGCTCACGGCCACGACAGTGTCTGCAAGGATCCGGAGCCGCGGGCGCGGATGCGGGCTTTTGGCGCCTCCAGCCTGGACTTTGATCTGCTCTGCTGGATTGACAGGCCGGAGCAACGGGGACTGATCAGTCACGAGATGTTCATGGATATCTACAAGGCCATGAAACGCGAAGGCATCGAGATCCCCTACAACAAACAGGATTTGTATATCAAGGAATTGCCGACGCCGCCGCAGCCGGAATAGCCCGGCTTGCACGAGGCCGGATTGCCGGCGCTGCGCTGCAAGCGGCGCCGACAGGCGGTGCATTTCCGGCAAATGCCTCTGTCTGGCCACTTTGCTGCCATAATTGGCAGTCACCATGCCTGTATCCATCCACGGATTTCAGGTGAGCAATGAAACAGTTTTTCTCCATTGTGCTGCCGCTGGCGGGCTTGCTGATCGCAGCGGGCGTCGCGGTTGGCGGTTATTTTATCGGTACCGGCATTTCCTCAGCGCGTCTTGCCGATCGTTATGTCACGGTCAAGGGGCTTGCGGAGCGCGAGATCCCGGCCAACCTGGTGATCTGGCCCCTGTCCTTCAATGTCGTCGGTAATGATCTCGTGGAATTGCAGGCCGCGCTGGACAGCAAGACGGCAGCCATCCGAAAGTATTTTCAGGGACGGGGGTTCGGGGCAGCCGAGATCACCAACGGCATTCCGCATATAGAGGATTTCCATGTCCGTGGATATGGTGAGGGCAACCTGCCACCCAACCGCTATTCCGCCCGGATGACCGTCACCTTGCGCAGTCGGCAGACGGACAAGGTGCGCGACAGTATGCAGAGAGTTGATGAACTCGTGAAGCAGGGCATCGCCCTGATCCGCAATTACGAGGCCAACACGGAATTTCTGTTTACCGACCTCAATGCCATCAAGCCGGATATGATCGCCGAGGCGACGCGGAACGCAAGGCAGGCCGCCAGTCAGTTTGCCGAAGATTCCGGCAGTGAGGTGGGCGCCATCCGCAAGGCCAGTCAGGGCTTTTTCAGCATTGCCGATCTGGACCACAACTCCCCCCATATCAAAACCGTCCGGGTGGTCGCGACGGTGGAATATTTTCTGGATAACGGTTCCGGGAGCCCGGATTAGCGGGGCGGCCGGAAATTGCCGTCCGGAGTTTGCGCCGGTAAAAAAAGCTGTGTAGGGTTACTGCCACGTTTTTTCAGATCAGCCATCCCATGGACAATAAAAAAGGTCTCAGTCTCAAAGCCTACGCGCCCCTCAAGGAAGGAGAGGTATACGACAGTTACATTCCGGCGAACCAGACCATGCCGGAAACGACCATCAAGGCCCTGGCCACCGGCATTCTGTTCGGCATCATTTTCGGTGCCGCCAATGCCTATCTCGGCTTGCGGGCCGGCCTCACCATCAGCACCTCCATTCCCGTTGCGGTGATGACGGTCGCCATGTTCAAGCTGCTGGCCAAAGCCGGCCATGACGGCAATATTCTCGAAGCCAATATCGCCCAGACGACCGGCTCGGCATCCAGCTCGGTGGCGAGCGGCGT
>JASBTO010000127.1 GCA_030148365.1 Kangiellaceae bacterium | reverse complement strand
GCACTGTGTACCTTTGTTTGCCCCGGCAAATACGAATATGGCCCCATCCTGCGTGAGAACCTCACCAAGATCGAGAAGGAAGGCTGATGAAGACCCTGCGACACTATATTGAACACTGGGAGCCGCACTTCGAGAAAGGCGGCAAGTACGAATCCTGGTATGCCCTCTACGAGGCCGTCACCACCATTCTTTATACTCCGGGTCATGTCACCCGCAGCGCCGCGCACGTCCGCGACAACATTGATCTGAAGCGCATCATGATCTTTGTCTGGGCCGCCACCTTCCCGGCGCTGTTTTTCGGCATGTTCAACATCGGCCTGCAAGCCAGCTCGGCCATGGCCGCGGGCTTCACACTTCCCGATGTCTGGCAGGTCAGCTGGTTCGAGGCTTTTGGCGGACAGCTTGACGCCGACTCCGGCTGGCTCATGCAGATGTGGTATGGCGCCTTCTTCTTCCTGCCGGTCTACGCCACAGTCTTTATTGTCGGTGGCTTCTGGGAAGTGCTTTTCGCCAGCATTCGTGGCCATGAAGTCAACGAAGGCTTTTTCGTCACTTCCATCCTGTTCGCCCTGATCCTGCCGCCGGAAATCCCCCTCTGGCAGGCGGCCCTCGGCATCAGTTTCGGCGTGGTCGTCGCCAAGGAAATCTTTGGCGGCACCGGCAAGAACTTCCTGAATCCGGCACTGGCCGGCCGGGCATTCCTGTTTTTCGCCTACCCCGGTGACATCTCCGGTGAGTCCGTCTGGGCGGCGGTCGACGGTTTCTCTCGTGCCACACCGCTGGCGGCTGCCGCTACCGGCGATCTCCAATATGCGCTCGACCAGAACTGGTGGGACGCCTTCCTCGGCTTCATTCCGGGCTCCATGGGCGAGACTTCCACCCTGATGATCCTGGTTGGCGGTCTGGCTTTGATTTACCTGCGCATCGCCTCCTGGCGCATCGTCAGCGGTGTCATGCTGGGCATGATCGGTATGTCCCTGATCTTCAACTGGATTGGCAGCGACACCAATGCCCTGTTCGCGATGCCCTGGTACTGGCATCTGGCCACCGGCGGCTTTGCCTTCGGCATGATGTTCATGGCGACCGATCCTGTGTCAGCGTCCCTGACCAATGCCGGAAAAATCTGGTTTGGCGCCCTGATTGGCGTCATGTGTGTACTTATCCGGGTCGCCAACCCCGCCTATCCTGAAGGCATGATGCTGGCGATCCTGTTTGCGAACCTGTTTGCCCCCCTGATTGACCACTTCGTGGTCCAGGCCAATATCAAACGTAGGGAGCGTCGTCATGTCGAGCAGTAATGAGAGCTTTCTGAAAACCATCGTGGTGGCAGTGGCACTGAGCCTGGTGTGCTCGGTGCTGGTATCTGCGTCCGCCGTCCTCTTGAAACCCGATCAGGAGGCCAACAAAGCGGCCGACAAGGAACGCAATGTACTGATTGCCGCCGGCCTGGTCGACGCCGACGAAGAGCTGAGCGAGGACGAGATAGGCATCCTGACGTCGCAAATCGAGGCGCGGGTCGTGAACCTGGACAGCGGCGAATACGCCGACGACATTGACCCGGCGACTTTCGATCAACGCAAAGCCGCCAAAGACCCGGCCCGCAATGTGGTCCTGGACCCCGATGCCGATCCGGGGCGCATCAAGACCCGCGCGGAAAACGCCACCGTCTATCTGGTCAAGGAAAATGACAGGGTAAAAACCGTGGTATTGCCCATTCACGGCAAGGGCCTGTTTTCCACTCTCTACGGTTTCCTCGCCCTTGACCCCTACACCGGCAAGGTTGTCGGCCTCAAGTATTACGAGCAGGGCGAAACTCCCGGGCTGGGCGGCGAGGTGGAAAATACCGGCTGGCTCGCCAAGTGGGAGGGCAAACAGGCCCTCGGTCCTGACGGCCAGCCCCGCCTGGAACTGGTCAAGGGTGGCGTCAGTCCCGACAGTCCGAACTATGAATACCAGATTGATGCACTCTCGGGCGCGAGCATGACCAGCCGCGGCGTCGAAGACATGCTGACATTCTGGCTTGGCGAGAACGGCTTCGGCCCCTATCTCGACACATTCAAACAGGCACGGGGGTAATCATGGCCGGTTTTGACAAAGCAGAAGCCAAATCGGTACTGATCAAGCCGATTTTCGACAATAACCCGATTGCCCTGCAAATTCTCGGCATTTGTAGCGCTCTGGCGGTCACCACAAAGCTGGAAACCGCGATCGTCATGGGCATCGCCCTGACCCTGGTGGTCGCCTTCTCGAACATGCTGATCAGCCTGATCCGGAACCACATCCCGACCAGCATCCGCATCATTGTGCAGATGGCCATTATCGCCTCTCTGGTAATCATCGTGGATCAGGTCCTGAAAGCCTACGCCTACGGCATCTCCAAGCAGCTGTCGGTATTTGTCGGCCTGATTATCACCAACTGTATCGTCATGGGCCGGGCCGAGGCCTACGCCATGAAGAATGGCCCGTTCATGAGTTTCCTCGATGGCATCGGCAACGGTCTCGGCTACGCCGTACTGTTGATTGTCGTCGCGACCATCCGGGAACTCTTCGGCAGCGGCTCCCTGCTCGGAATCACCATCCTGCCACGCGTCGCCGATGGCGGCTGGTACCCGGCCAACGGCATGTTTCTGCTCGCCCCGAGCGCCTTCTTTATCATCGGATTCCTCATCTGGGCCCTGCGGGTCTGGAAACCAGAACAAGTGGAGGCGGCTGAATAATGGAACATTATATTTCCCTGTTTGTGCGGGCGGTTTTCGTTGAAAACATGGCCCTCGCTTTCTTCCTGGGCATGTGCACCTTTCTGGCGGTGTCCAAGAAAATCCAGACCGCTATCGGCCTTGGCGTCGCGGTTATCGTGGTACAGACCATTACCGTCCCGGTCAACAACCTGCTCTGGCAGTACCTGCTCAAGGACGGCGCGTTGGCCTGGGCCGGCATGCCCGAAGTGGATCTCAGCTTCCTCGGCCTGATCGTCTATATCGGCGTTATCGCCGCCCTGGTGCAGATCCTCGAGATGACCCTGGACAAGTTTGTACCGGCGCTCTACAGCGCGCTCGGCATTTTCCTGCCCCTGATCACGGTAAATTGCGCCATCCTCGGCGGCACCCTGTTCATGGTGGAGCGGGATTACCAGTTCGGCGAATCCGTAGTCTACGGGCTCGGCAGCGGATTCGGCTGGGCCCTGGCGATTGCCGCGCTCGCCGGTATTCGCGAAAAGATGAAGTATTCCGATGTGCCCGATGGCCTGCGCGGTCTCGGTATCACCTTTGTCACCACCGGTTTGATGGCCCTGGGCTTCATGTCCTTCAACGGCGTCCAGTTGTAAGTCGGTAAACAGGAACCACAGGAAAAATCAGATGTTAGAAATTATTCTCGGTGTCGCCATGTTTACCGTGGTAGTACTGGTACTGGTACTGGTCATTCTCGCGGCACGCGCCAAACTGGTCGCTTCCGGTGAAGTCCAGATCCTTATCAATGAAGACGACGACAAGGCCATCACCACCAACGCCGGCGTCAAGCTGCTCGGCGCGCTGGCCGATTCGGGCATTTTCGTGTCCTCGGCTTGTGGTGGCGGCGGCACCTGCGGTCAGTGCAAGGTCAAGGTACTCGAAGGCGGCGGCTCCCTGCTACCGACGGAAGAAGGCCATATCAACAAAAAAGAGGCCGCTGCCGGCTGCCGTTTATCCTGTCAGGTACAGGTCAAGCAGGATATGGAAATCGAAGTACCGGAAGAAGTCTTCGGCACCCGCAAATGGGATTGCGAAGTCATCTCCAATGATAATGTCGCGACCTTTATCAAGGAACTGGTGCTGAAGCTGCCGGAAGGCGAAAACGTCCCCTTCAAGGCCGGCGGTTACATCCAGATTGAGGCCCCCGCCCATACGGTCAAATACAGCGATTTCGAAGTTGCCGAGGAATACCGCGGAGACTGGCAGCGCTTCAAGCTGTTTGATCTCGTCTCCCAGGTCAAGGAGCCGGTGATCCGCGCCTACTCCATGGCCAACTATCCGGAAGAGAAAGGCATCATCATGCTCAATGTGCGGATTGCCTCGCCGCCGCCCAACAACATGAGCCTGCCCCCGGGCGAGATGTCATCCTGGATCTTTGATCTCAAGCCCGGCGACAAAGCAACCATATCCGGCCCCTACGGCGAATTTTTTGCCAAGGACACGCCGGCGGAAATGGTCTTCATTGGCGGCGGTGCCGGCATGGCGCCCATGCGCTCGCACATTTTCGACCAGTTGCGTCGCATCAATACCGATCGCAAAATCAGCTTCTGGTATGGTGCCCGCAGCAAGCGGGAAATGTTCTATACCGAAGATTTCGATATGCTGGCCCGGGAAAACGACAATTTCGAATGGCACGTCGCGCTTTCTGATCCGCAACCGGAAGACAACTGGGAAGGCTACACCGGCTTCATTCACGAAGTATTGCTCAACAACTATCTGAAGGACCATCCGGCGCCTGAAGATTGTGAGTACTACATGTGTGGACCGCCCATGATGAACGCTGCCGTCATCAAGATGCTCGAAGATCTCGGCGTCGAGAGGGACAACATCTTCCTTGATGATTTCGGTGGGTAACCTCCGGGCGTATTGGTACAATAGGCGGCTTTCGAGCCGCCTTTTTTGTATCCCATGATCCGTAATTTGCTTGTCTTTGCCGGCCTGTTGCTGGCTACTTCCTGCACTTCAGAGTCCGGCTATTACCGCCTTGATGGCCGCATTATGGGCACCAGTTACCAGATCACCGTCGGAGATAATGATGTCAGCAAATCGGAAGTGGAAAGCCGGGCGCTCGCAGCCATGACTGAAGTCGACCGACTCATGTCGACCTACAAACCGGACTCGGAAATCTCCCGCTTCAATCGCCACACCGGCGGTGACTGCTTCCCGATCTCCGCACCGACTCTCGAAGTCTTGCTTGCAGCCGAAAAGGTGCACGCCCAAACCGGCGGCGCTTTCGATATTACGGTCGGACCGCTGGTCAACCTCTGGGGGTTTGGTCCGGATAAACGCCATGGCCGGCCGGAGGCAGATGCCATTTCCGCGCTACTCGACACCCTCGGCCAGCAACACCTGAGCATCGACGCGGAACGCTCCTGCATCCGTAAAGCCAACGCCCGTCTTGCTATCGATCTGTCCGCCATTGCCAAGGGGTATGCGGTCGACCGCGTCGCCGCGCAACTCGACGCCCTAGGCATTGAGAACTACCTCGTTGAAATCGGCGGTGAAGTCAAAGCCGCCGGCCAAAGCCCCCGGCAGGGGCCCTGGCGGATCGCCATCGAGAGCCCGGTGGCCGAATCCCGCGGCATACAGAAAGTGATCACGCCCGGAGAAGGCGGTGTCGCCACTTCCGGCGATTACCGCAATTATTTTGAAGAGGACGGCCAGCGCTACTCCCACACCCTCGATCCGCGCTCTGGCTACCCCGTTAACCACCATCTCGCGTCGATCACCATCATTCACGAGTCGGTCATGCTGGCTGATGCCTTCGCCACGGCCCTGGATGTCATGGGACCGGACGGCGCCCGGGCTTTCGCCCGCCAGTACGGGCTGCCGGTATTCCTGATCACCAAGTCAGAAAACGGGTTCGAAGAGTGGATAAGCCCCGAATTTGAGAACTACTTGCCGGGCGGGGATTTCAGTCCCGGCGGCGATATGTGATAAAATCGCCACCCGCTGAACATTGGCCCTGACTTCCGGAACACACGTTGTGCAGATTTTCCTGATCACCTTTGCAATTTTTCTGATCGCCATCATCATTATGGCGATTGGCTATATTTTTCAGAAAAAGGAAATTGCCGGCAGTTGTGGCGGCCTTGGCAGCCTCGGCATAGAAAAAGCCTGTGATTGTGACCAGCCCTGTGAAAAGCGGCAACGCCGGATGGCGCGGGAACTGCGCATGGAAAACCGGGGAACACCGATGGATATCCGGGTCCTGGAATGAACATTCCGGACCCGTGCTGACTTTGGCAACCCGCCAGCGACCCTTCATACCTCCCGTCAGTTCCAGTTAACTCCGATATACTGCAGGGCCTTGAGAATGCTCTGCCGGGATATCATCCCGACCAGCCGGTCCTTCTCCATGACCGGATACATTCGATTATTGTCTTTCAGGAATCGCTCCGCGACATCGGCAATACTGTCGTCCGGATGTACCGTTCTGACATCCTTGGTCATCCGGTCCATGACCCTGTCGCCGAGATCACCGTGATAGATGGCGCTGAGCACCGTATGCAGGCAATCCTTCTCGGACAGATAGCCAACCAGGCGATTATGATCATCAATGACCGCCGCGCCGGTCAGGCGGTACTCGAGCATGGTCTGAGCGGCCTCAAGAACATCGATTTCCGGCTTCAGGGTGATCATTGCCGAAGTCATATAATCCCGGACGGTGACAGATTTGAGCATGGTGGCCTCCGCGGCAAATGCAGGGTTTTGTTATCGGGGCGGCAGGCGCCCTTTTCACGGATATTAAATCAACCCCTTCATAAACACAAAACCGGCTGTCAGCATCGCTGACAGCCGGTTCTTGCAGCTGCGGTAAAGTCGGTGTTTTACTGCTCGACTTTTACCACGGTTTCCAGATGAGCCTCGGTACGACGGTTCTGGCGACGTCCCTCAGCGGTATCATTGCTGGCAACCGGTTGGGTCTCACCATGACCGACTGCAGTCATGCGATCCGTATTGATGCCGAAGTTGTCGGCGAGATACATCATGACCGACTTGGCACGACGTTCGGACAGACCCTGGTTGTAGTCCGCATCACCCACGCTGTCGGTGTGTCCATTGAGGACAACGTCCACATCCGGGTACTGACGCATGAACTCGGCAACCTTGGCAATTTCCGGAACCATGTCCGGCTTGACGGCATGCTTGTTGGTATCGAAGTTCAGCAACAGATTGATGGTCACTTTCTCTTCGAGCACGATGCGGCAACCGTTTTCGTCAACCCGGGCACCACGTGGTGTGTTGGCACACTGATCGCGGTAGTCAGGAACGCCGTCACCGTCGCTATCCAGAGGACATCCATTGCTGTCTACGGCGACACCGGCAGGTGTACCGGGGCAGCGATCCATGGAGTCACGAACGCCATCGCCGTCAGCATCACCATCGACAGGCTGCTCCGGCTCAACAGAAGCTCTGGTGATCTTGCCGAAGAAATATCCCAGTCCAATAGAGATAGCACTGTCGTTGACGCTCTCATCGGTATCGCGAAGCAGGTCTATCGCACCGCGAATGGACAGGCGATCAGTAAAGAAATGTTCGGCACCAATACCGACTTTCAGTATGTCGGCGTCGCCACCCTGATCAACATCGTACTGGCCGTACCCGATCCGGGCAAAAGGAGCTGTGCCGCCCCGACCGCCAAAATGATACAGCAGGTCGACACCATAGTGATCGACATCAAAATTTCCGAGATTGTTTTCCAGATCGAAATCACCGGTATTGTAAAAGCCTTCCAGTGCCCAGTTCTTGTTGAACTGCCAACCCAAAGAGCCGCCCGGGATGCCGTCGTCGGTTATGTTTCGTGCGCCGGCAAACTCATACCAGGAGTAATGTACATTCACGTACGGGCCAGTCATATCTTCGACATCATCTGCGGCAAAACCGACAGATGACATGCTCAAAAGACATGCGCCCAAAAGCAATTTTTTCATCAGTACAACCCTCTCTCGTTTCCTTGGTTAATAATGAGTTACCGGTTTTGATTCACAATTCGCCTGATTCCTGCAGGGCTGTGTGCCGGTTCCTCTACTCCAGCGCCGATCATACTGTTTTTTCCCGGATCATGTCCACAGACAAGAATTTGTTCTTAATTAAGGCCTTATCGAGCCTTGGCACTCGCCGACACGACGTCAGCAAGGCGACTTGCGTGGCCTTCGATTTCTGCCGAGGTATCGCCTTCGACCATCACCCTGATCAAAGGCTCGGTGCCCGAGGCTCGCAACAACACCCGGCCCCGATCACCGAGCGCAGTCTCCACTTCAGTCACTGCCGCCTGCAGGCTTTCTGACTCAAGGGGTTTGGCACCCTTGGCAACGGGCACGTTTTTCAGCACCTGGGGACACTTGACCATCTCGCCGGCAAGTTCGGCCAGGCTGCGCTCATCGGTCATCATGGTGGCAACCACCTGCAAAGCGGCGACAATGCCGTCGCCGGTGGAATTGGCATCCAGACAGATAATATGACCGGAAGATTCACCACCCAGCTTCCAGTCATTATCGAGCAGTTTTTCGATCACATACCGGTCACCAACCTTGCTGCGTACAAAGGAGATGCCCAGCTTTGAAAGACCCTGCTCCAGACCCAGATTGCTCATCAGGGTTCCGACCACACCGCCTTGCAAACTGCCGCGGCGATGACGTTCCCGGGCGATGATATAGAGCAGCTGATCGCCGTCCACGAGCCGCCCCTGGCCATCAACCATCATCACCCGATCACCGTCGCCATCAAAGGCGATCCCGAGGTCGGCATTTTCTTCAAGAACTTTAGTCCCCAGTGCGCGAACATCTGTGGCGCCACAGTCGCGATTGATGTTGAGACCGTCCGGACTGCCGCCGATGGTAATCACGTCGGCGCCAAGTTCTTCGAATACATTGGGGGCAATGTGATAGGTCGCGCCGTTGGCACAATCGAGAACCACTTTAAGGCCGGACAATTCGATTGAGGACGGAATCGTGGATTTGCAGAACTCGATGTAGCGGGCGGCGGCATCCTTGACACGATAGGCCTTGCCGAGTTTTTCTGATGAAGTTGTGGTCAGGGACTTGCCAAGCCAGGACTCGATTTCCAGTTCAATCTCGTCGGGCAACTTGGTGCCTGCGGCCGAGAAAAACTTGATGCCGTTGTCGTAATAAGGATTGTGGGACGCGCTGATAACGATGCCGGCGTCCGCGCGAAAGGTCCGGGTAAGATAGGCGATGGCCGGCGTCGGCATCGGCCCCAACAGATAGCTGTCGACTCCTGCAGAAGCGAGTCCAGCTTCCAGCACCGACTCAAACATGTAACCCGAGATCCGGGTGTCCTTGCCGATAATAACCTTGCCGCCGTTGCGACCCAGCACCTTGCCGGCCGCCCAACCCAGTTTCAGAATAAACTCGGCGTTGACCGGAAACTCCCCCACCCGACCCCGGATCCCGTCGGTGCCAAAATATTTACGCTCACTCATAAGGACTCTCTGTTGACTGCTTTGAATATTTTAATGGCATCCACGGTTTCTGCCACATCGTGGACCCGGATAATGCTTGCCCCCTTGCATGCGGCAAGGACCGCCGCGCTCAGACTTCCCGCCATGCGCGCTGCCACCGGTTTGCCGGTGACCTCACCAATCATGCTTTTCCTGGACAGGCCGACCAGCACCGGTACCGCCAGGGACTGAAAGGATTCCAGCCGGCTCAGCAACTGCAGATTATGTCGGGTCGTTTTGCCAAAACCGAATCCGGGATCGATGCAAATCATGTCCTTCGGAATACCGGCCTTGCAACATGCTTCGATGCGTGCTGCCAGAAACTCCCGCACTTCACTCACGACATCCCGGTAGGTTGGCGCCTGCTGCATGGTGTCCGGCTGTCCCTGCATGTGCATCAGACAAACGGGCACCGCCAATTGGGCGGCGGTCTCAAGCGCGCCCGGCTCTGTCAGCGCACGGACATCATTAATCATCGTCGCACCGGCATTGACAGCCGCGGTCATGACTTCGGGTTTGCTGGTGTCGACAGAGATTGGTCTGCCCAGCTCCCCAAGCCGGCGGATTACCGGTACCACCCGCTCGATTTCCGCCTGTGCGGTCACTTCGGCCGCGCCGGGACGGGTCGACTCGCCGCCCACGTCAAGGATGTCGACGCCATCGGCGACCATCACTTGCGCAAGCCGGAATGCTTCATCCGGCGAGTCGGCAAGGCCACCGTCGGAAAAGGAATCAGGGGTCACATTGACTATCCCCATCACCTGCGGACGATTGCTTGTATCGAGTTTCAACATGCCCCTATTGTAGGGCGGTCCCGGACAATGGCAATGACAAAAAGAAAGGGTCCCGCGGGACCCTTTTTATTCAGTATGCAAACATGCTATCAGTGCTCGCTGGCGGGATCGCCAATATGACGAGGCTTGGACGGCTTGTCGCCAACGTCGGCTTTGCCGGTAGGGCCGGATGAGCCACCGTCATTGGCAGGCGAGCCCGGCTCCCGGGGTTCCCGGCCTTCCATAATGTCTGCAATTTGCAGGGCATCGATGGTTTCGAACTTCATCAGCGCCTGGGCCATCAGGTGCAGCTTGTCTTCGTTATCGTGAAGAATTTTTTCGGCCCGCTGGTAATTGCGGTCGATGATGGCACGGATCTCCTTGTCGATGGAGCGGGCGGTTTCGTCGGAAACATTTTTATGCTGGGTGACCGAGCGACCCAGGAAAACTTCGCCTTCATCCTCGGCATAGGTCAGCGGACCCATGATCTCGGACAGGCCCCACTGGGTGACCATGTTTCGGGCAATTTCCGTGGCGCGCTGGATATCATTGGATGCCCCTGTCGTCACCTTGTCGGCGCCGTTGATCTGTTCTTCCGCAATCCGGCCGCCATACATGACCGACAACTGACTCTCCAGATACTCCTTGGTGTAACTGAAGCGATCCGCTTCCGGCAAATACATGGTAACCCCGAGCGCACGGCCCCTAGGGATAATGGAGACCTTGTAGACCGGGTCATAGTTGGGCACCTTGAGACCGACGATGGCATGGCCGGCTTCATGATAGGCAGTATTCAGTTTTTCCTCTTCAGACATCACCATGGAGCGACGCTCGGCGCCCATCATGATTTTGTCCTTGGCCTTGTCAAATTCCTCCATCGACACCTTGCGCCGATCCGCCCGGGCGGCAAACAATGCCGCTTCATTGACCAGATTGGCAAGATCGGCGCCGGAGAAGCCGGGCGTACCCCTGGCAATCACCGCGGCATCGACATTCTCGTCGATCGGTACCTTGCGCATGTGCACTTTCAGGATCTGTTCACGACCGCGGATATCTGGCAGCCCGACAATCACCTGGCGATCAAACCGTCCCGGTCGCAGCAGCGCCGGGTCCAGAACATCCGGGCGATTGGTGGCGGCAATAACGATTACGCCTTCACCACCTTCAAAACCGTCCATCTCGACCAGCAGAGCGTTCAGGGTCTGCTCGCGCTCGTCATGACCACCACCGAGTCCGGCGCCACGATGACGGCCGACGGCATCAATTTCGTCGATAAAGATAATGCAGGGCGCGTGCTTCTTGGCCTGCTCGAACATATCCCGGACCCGGGAGGCGCCGACACCGACAAACATTTCCACAAAATCGGAACCGGAGATGGTGAAGAAAGGTACCTTGGCTTCGCCGGCAATGGCCTTTGCCAACAGGGTCTTACCCGTACCGGGGGGCCCCACCATCAGCACGCCACGGGGAATGCGGCCACCCAACTTCTGGAATTTGCGCGGATCGCGCAGAAACTCGACCAGTTCGCCGACTTCTTCCTTGGCTTCATCAACGCCAGCGACGTCCTGGAAAGTGGTCTTGACCTGATCCTCACTCAACAGGCGGGCCTTGCTCTTGCCGAAGCTCATGGCGCCGCCACGGCCGCCGCCCTGCATTTGCCGCATAAAATATATCCATACGCCGATCAGCAGCAGGATCGGGAACGCGGAAATCAGCAATGAGGTTATGACATTGGGTTTTTCCGGTGGATCACTGGCGTACTGGATCTTGTTTTGATCCAGTTTGTCGATCAGTTTTTCGGATCCGCCGATCGGGACATAGGAAATCAGCCGGCGGTTCTCCGTATTCATGCTGGCTTCGATGACCCCTTCCCGGGAAATTTTTACGTGATTGATCTTGCCCTGATCCACGTATTCCATGAACTGGGAAAACTCGACTTCTCCCGATTCACGGTTGCTCTGGTTAAAACTGTTGAAAACGGTGACCAGCACAACAGCGATAATCAACCACAACAAAATATTCTTCAGCATGTCATTCAAGAGGTTTACCTCGTTTAAAAAAGCCACGGGACGCTGAATCCCGCTGATTTCTGCATTATGCCACGACCCGGCAGGGTAGCGAGCAGTAAACTATTGCAAATGGTTGCAAACCCCGAATCTGAAATCTCAAACAGAGGTATTTCAGCGGAGTCAGACGCCTTTGAAGCCCCGTCCCAGAATATAAACTTCCCTGGAGCGGTCCCTTGAGGCGTCCGGTTTGCGGATCATGACCTGCGCAAATCTTTTGCGCACATCGGACAGATAGGGGTCGAACCCCTCTCCCTGGAAGACCTTGACCAGCAGATCTCCCTGTTTGGCAAGCACCTGGTCGGCAAGTTCCATCGCCAACTCCGCAAGATAAATACTTCGAGGCTGGTCCACCGCCTCCACCCCACTTAGATTGGGGGCCATATCCGATAATACAAGGTCCGCCCTGGCATCACCCATCAGTCCGACAAGCTCCTTCAAAACCGACTCCTCGCGGAAGTCACCCTGGATAAACTCAACGCCGTCAATGGCTTCCATGGGCAAGATGTCGAGAGCGAACACCCGTCCCTTGCCGCCCACCCGCTCGATGGCCAACTGGGACCAACCACCGGGCGCCGCGCCGAGATCGACAATGACACGACCCGGCTTGAGCAGACCGTACTTGCGATCCAGCTCATCAAGTTTGTAGACCGCACGGGAGCGGTAACCGTCAGTCCTGGATTTCTTGACGTACTGATCGCCGAAATGCTCCTTGAGCCAGCGATGACTGGATTTGCTGCGCGCCATGACCGAGACCGTGGATTTACCGGGAAAGCTGCCTATTGTACCGGTTTTACAGTAGAATGGCGCCCCGACATGCAATCCGATTCCGACAGGTATAGCCGCCGATGACCCTTTCCACAACCCAGACCCGTTTCCTGCGGGGCGAGGCTCACAAACTCAAACCCGTGGTCATGGTGGGAGCCAACGGCCTGACCGACAATGTCCTGGAAGAGATTGACCGCTCCCTGGACACCCATGAACTGATCAAGGTCAAGATCCGGGCCGGGGAAAGAGAGGAAAAGCAAGCCATGGTCGAGACCATTTGCAGTCGCACCAAATCCGAAAAAGTCCAGCTCGTCGGCCACAATCTGACGCTGTACCGGCGTAGCCAAAAACCAAAAATCCTCCTGCCCCGCAAATAATCCCCGGGGGCTCCGGCTCCTGAAATTTTTTGGATAAAATAATTCTGTTATGAGATATTGAGGGCGCTAGCCTACTCATAATGGAGAGAACCATGAATACTTCAAAAATAATCGGGATTGTCTTGTTGGTAGTTGGCGCAATTCTGCTGTACTTCGGTTTCAACGCCACCGAGGCACCGTCTGAAGAGATCGGAGAAGCCCTGACCGGGAAGTATTCCGATGAAACCATGATGTATCTCATTGGCGGCGGCATTGCCGCGGTCGCCGGACTGTTTCTGTTACTGTTCAAGAAATAGCCGTCCTCCAGCGGGTGCCCCTGTGCGGCGCCCGCTCCCTTCCCGCCTTTACTCGACCATCACGTCTTCCAGCAACACCCGCCGGGTCGCCGCCGGATCATATTGCTGCCAGCTGCCCCCGAATGCCTTATAGAGGGCCACAAATGCGAGTCCGGTATTGATTTCGCTCTGGGCAAGAAAGTCCTGGGCCTCCAGCTGCCGGCTTTCCGCGTCCAGCACGGTCAGAAAACTGTCCACCCCGTTACGATACCTCAGGCGAGCCAGCTCCGATGCCCGCGTACTGGCCTCGGCCGCGACCTTCAACCGATCTCTTTGCTGACCGGCCCGGAGAAAATTGCTGAGCGCGTTTTCGGTCTCTTCCAGCGCAATCAGCACGGTCTGCTCGTAAATGGCCAACTGGCTCTCGGCAACAGCATCCGTCTGCCGGATCCGGGCACGAACCCGACCCAAATCGAAAGCCGCCCAGGTCAGGGACGGGCCGATGCTCCAGGTTTCGCTGGCGCCCGTGCCCAGATCGCCGGCTGAGTCCGCCAGATAACCGAACGAGCCGAACAGGTTCACCCGGGGAAACAGATCGGCGGTGGCGAAGCCAATCCGGGCGGTCGCTGACGCTAACTGTCGCTCGGCAATCCGGATGTCCGGGCGTCGGCGCAGCAGGGCGGCGGGATCGCCGACACTGATCTGCTCAGGAATGTCCGGAAAGGCGCTTTCGCCGCCCAGTTGCTGGCGCAGAGCCGCAGGTGGCTGGCCGGTCAGGACCCCAAGTCGGTGAATGGCACGGGCGACCTGCGCCTGCAGAGGCGGTATGGTCGCCAGTGTCGACTCCAGTTGCCCCTGGGCTCTTGCGATATCCAGATCCGTCCCCCGTCCGCCTTCCAGCAAGGCCCGGGTAAGCTCGAACGTCTGGGTCTGGTTGTCGGCATTGCCCCGCGCCACCGCCAGCCGGTGCTGGGCGCCGCGTAATTCCACATAGGTCCGCATCACTTCCGCAGTAACCGTGACGAAAACGTCCCGTTGCTTCGCGACCGCAGCTTCGTAATCGGCGGCGGCAGCTTCAACGCTGCGCCGGACCCGGCCAAAGAAATCCAGTTCCCAGGCCGCATCGAGGCCGAGACTGTACAGACTTTGCTCGCGATCGCCGATCACGGTCCCGGTGCTCGCGCTGGCCCGCTGGCGGCTCGCGTCGGCACCGCTGGTGACTATCGGAAATTGCTCATAGCGCTGCTCGCCGAGCAGGGCCCGGGCGGCGAACACATTGGCCTGGGCGACTCGCAGATTGTGATTGGCGGCAATTGCCTGATCAATCAGGTCATCCAGCTTCCGATCCCCGATTTGACGCCACCAGAGGACTTCCGGCTGTGCGGCACTATCGACGACCGCTGCGTGCTCAAAAGCGGCAGGCACCGGTATCTCCGGCGTCTGATAATCAGGACCCACCGCGCAAGCGGTGAGCAAGGCGCTGCCGCAAAACAGTTTAAAGGGTTTCATCATGGCTCGGACTCCAGCGCCTGCGACGCATCGGCCGGTCGCTCTCCCCGTTTCAACAGCCCGCGGATCACAACATAAAAGACAGGCGTCAGAAACAGGCCGATCAGGGTCACGCCCAGCATGCCGCTGAACACCGCGGTACCCAGCACCTGACGCATTTCCGAGCCGGCGCCACTCGCAATTACGAGGGGCACAACGCCCAGAATGAAGGCAAAGGAAGTCATCAAAATGGGCCGCAACCGCAAGCGGGCCGCTTCCGTCGCCGCCTTGAACCGCTCCATACCCTCCTCTTCATTCTGGCGGGCAAACTCGACAATCAGAATCGCGTTCTTGCTGGCCAGACCGATCAGCACAATAAAACCTATCTGGGTCAGGATGTCGTTTTCCATACCCCGCATCCAGACGCCGAGCAGGGCAAACAGGATACACATGGGCACGATCAGAATAATGGCCAGCGGCATCGACCAACTCTCGTATTGGGCAGTCAGGACCAGAAATACCAGCAATACGCTGAGCGGAAAAATCAGTAGTCCCACATTGCCCGTCTGTTGCTCCTGATAGGCCAGTTCGGTCCATTCGAAACCGAGCCCGGGCGGAAGGATTTCTTCGGCCAGTTCCATCATCTTCTGCTGGGCTTCGCCAGAGCTGTAACCCGGCGCCGTGGTGCCCTGCAACGCCACCGCCGGGTACAGGTTATGACGGACCACCCGATCGGGGCCCGTGGTGCGCTTGATGCTGACCAGGGAGCCAAGGGGCACCATGGCCCCATCGCTGCTGCGTACCCGCAAACGATTGATATCGTCCGGCTCAAGCCGGTAGGGAGAATCTGCCTGGGCGGTCACCCGGTAGGTGCGGCCGAACAGGTTGAAGTCGTTGACATAGGCGGAGCCGAGATTGATCTGCAGGGATCGGAAAATATTTTCCACGGGGACATTCAGCATTTCCGCCTTGGTTCGATCGATGTCCAGGTAAAACTTCGGCGTGCCGGTACTGAAGGTGGTAAAGACCTGGGTCAGGCCGGTCGTCTGGTTGGCCTTGCCCGCCAGCATCCAGGTATATTTTTCCAGTTCGGCCAGTCCCAGACCACCCCGGTCCTGGATCATCATCTTGAAGCCGCCGCCGGTGCCCAGGCCCCGGACAGGCGGCGGGTCGATCACGAAAAACCGCGCTTCCTGAATCTGCGAAAGACGCGTCCACAACTCCCCGACCAGCTTGCCAGAAGTGATTCCGTCTTCCCGATCTTCAAACTGTGGCAGCAAGACGAAAAAAGCGGCAGCGTTGGGAGCCGTCGAAAAAGTAGCGCCCGAGAAACCACCTATGGCGACGACATTCTCCGCGCCCGGTGTGTCCTGGATAATTTTTGTAGCCCGCCGCACCACTTCGTCGGTGCGGGACAAGGCGGCGCCCTTGGGCAGTTCCGCCGCCACTATGACATAGCCCTGATCCTGCTGGGGTATAAAGCCGGCCGGCACCTGCCGGAACATGAGTACGGTAACGCCGATCAGCACGGCAAAGACCGCCAGGGAAATCAGCGGCCGCTGGATAATCCTCCGTATCCCTCCTACATAGCCCTGGTTGGCCCGATCAAAGACGCGATTGAAGCCGCGGAAAATCGGCCCCAGGACCGCATTCCAGACCCTGCCGAACCGGGTCGGCGGTGCATCGTGGCGGCGCAGCAAAATGGCGCCCAATGCCGGACTCAGGGTCAGGGAGTTAAACGCAGAGATGAGGGTCGCGACTGCAATGGTCAGTGCAAACTGCCGGAAAAACGCCCCGGATATGCCACCAAGAAAAGCCGTGGGAATGAATACCGCGCTCAGCACCAGGGCAATGGATACCAGCGCGGTGCCCACCTCGTCCATGGTGATATGGGCGGCTTCCCGCGGTGACTTGCCGAGTTCGAGATTGCGCTCGATATTTTCCACCACGACAATGGCATCGTCGACGACGATCCCGATGGCAAGGACCAGGCCGAACAGGCTCAAATTGTTCAGGGAAAAGCCGAACGCCGCCATCACCGCGAAAGTGCCAATCAGGGAGACGGGAATGGCGGCAATCGGGATTAGCGCCGCCCGCCACGACTGCAGGAACAGGATTATGACCAGAATCACCAGACCCACCGCCTCGAAGATGGTGGTATAGACTGCGTTTACCGACTCGTCGATAAACTGGGTCGGATCATAGGCTATCCGGTAGGTGAGCCCCGGTGGAAAATCCCTGGAGAGCTGCTCCATGGTGGCACGGATCTCCTGCGCCGTCTCCAGGGCGTTGCTGCCCGGGCGCTGGAAAATCCCGATCCCGACGGCCTCGTTGCCATTGAGGTAACTGGTGCGGCCATAATCCCGCGCGCCGAGCTCCACCCGGGCGACATCACCAACCCGAATCAGGCGGCCGTCCGCGCCGCTCTTGACGATAACCTCCTTGAACTGTTGCGCCTCGATAAACCGGCCCTGGGTACTGACCGTCAACTGGAAGGCGGTATCGCCGGGATTGGGGGGTTGGCCGAGTGTGCCCGCCGCGACCTGGACGTTCTGTTGCTGGAGCGCGGTGACCACGTCATTCGCGGTCAGATTGAGAGACGAGAGCCGATCCGGGTCCAGCCACACGCGCATGCTGTATTCCCGCGCGCCGAATACCGTCAGATCACCAATTCCCTTGATGCGCTTGAGTACATCCTGCACCCGCAACAATGCATAGTTGCTGATGTACAGCATGTCATAGGAGTTGTCGGGAGACTCCAGATGCACGACCATCATCAGGTCCGGAGACTGCTTTTTGGTAGTCACACCGAGACGTCGCACTTCTTCCGGCAGTCGGGGTTCAGCGGTCGCTACCCGGTTCTGCACCAGTACCTGGGCATTGTCCAGATCCGTGCCGAGGGCAAAAGTGATGTTGAGACTCATGACCCCATCGTTGGTCGCCGATGAAGTCATGTAGAGCATGTCCTCAACGCCGTTGATTTCCTGCTCTAGAGGCGTGGCGACCGTGTCCGCGATCACTTCCGGATCGGCACCCGGATAGACCGCGGTCACCGAAATGGAGGGCGGCGCGATTTCCGGGTACTGGGTGACCGGGAGCCGGAAGTAGGCCAGCATGCCGATAATAATGATAATGATCGAGATGACGGCGGCAAAGCGCGGCCGCTCAATATAAAAATGACCGACTTTCATTGCCCGTCGCTCTCGCTGGACGCTGCTTCCGAACTCCCGACCGCCGGGCCCCCGGCCGGTGTTACGCCAACCTTCCCGGACGGCTTCAGCTCAGTTAGTTGTGCCTTGACCTTGACGCCGGGCTGGACCCGTTGGGTACCGTTAATCACGACCCGGTCTTCCGGCTGCAGCCCTTCACGGATAACCCGCAGCCCGTCATGCAGCCGGCCGGCGACAATCCGGCGCCGCTGGGCCTGGTCCTGTTCATCCAACACCCAGACAAACTCCTCCGCCAGATCATTGGCGATGGCCGTCTCCGGGATCATCAGTGATTCGACATCGCCCTTGCCCATGACCTGCACCCGCGCAAACATGCCCGGCAGCAGGAGGCCATCCGGGTTGTCAAACACAGCGCGTGCCTGCAGGGTGCCCGTCGCCTGGTCGATCTGGTTGTCCACGAAATCGACATAACCCACGTGTCCGAACTGGTCCTCATCCGCCAGCCGGGCGCGTACCTTTACCCTCCCGCTGCGGGCACTGGTCCGCTCGCCTTGCTGATCCAGACGCAGGTATTTGAGGACCGAGCGCTCGTCGGCGGTCATGTACAGGTAAACCGGGTCAATGGAGACCAACGTGGTCAACAGGGTTGAACCTTCACTGCCACCACTGACCAGATTGCCGTCGGTCACCAGCGCCCGGCCGATGCGGCCGGAGACCGGCGCCTTGACGTGGGTAAACTCGACATTGAGCTGAGCCGATTGAACCGCCGCCTCGGCGGAAAGCACGGCGGCTTCAGCTTCTTTCTTCTGCTGGGTCCGGGAATCCAGTTCTTCCTCGGAAATGGCCCGGGACTTGAACAGGCGCTGGGCCCGGTCGAGATCACTGCGGCTTAAATCGAGCCGCACCTTTGCCGCACTGAGCAGCGCCTTGGCTTCCGCCAGCGTGGCCTCGTAGGGACGGGGATCGATAATGAACAGAAGATCACCCTTGCTGACAATCGCGCCCTCCCGGAAATGGATCGATTCGAGGTAGCCACTGACCCGGGCCCTGAGTTCAACCGAGTCGACCGCGCCGAAGCGGCCGGTATATTCGTCCCAGTCGGTTACTGTCTCGACCAGGGGCCTGGCGACGGTAACGGCTGGCGGCGGCGGAGTCTGTTGCTGGCCGTCTTCAGCACCACAGCCATGTAACAGCCAGGCGGTCGCCACCAGCCACAGCAGCTTTGGCAAGCGTTCGAATCGCCTGACTTTCAGGGTCTCTTCCGGGCCGGATGCCATCCCGGAAAAACTGGCGGTCATTTGCTTCATATTCCATACCTGGGTGAGAGTGACAGGGTATCCGGTCATTGCCGTTGAGTGGAGTTGATGTCAACAGGGCCCACGCAGCCGTGCACAAAGATGCCGACCGCCATCGCCACGCTGGCTTCGATCTGCTCGTCCGTCGGTTCACAGCAAGGCCCCATGAGGGCGCCGATCTGCAAGTCCGCTTTCAGCATGGCGAGAAATTGCGCGGTAGCCAGTTGCGGATTTTCAAGACACAGTTCACCGGCCGTGTTCCTGGCGACCAGATAGCGGCACAGACGTTCCTGCACCCGCGCGACGCCGCTCTGATAATAGGCGCGCCCGACTTCCGGCAAGCGGGGCGCTTCCGACACGGTCACCCGGAACATGCCAAGGGCAATCGGAGACAGGATCATTTGCAAGAACTCCCGACCGATCAGTTGCAGTCCCTCTTCGAGTGGCTTGTGATCAAAATCCACGGCGTCCAGGTGCTCCTGGAATTCATCGGTAAAGCGACCGATGACGGCCTGCAACAGGCCTTCCTTGCCGCCAAAGGCGCTGTAGATAGTCGCCCGGGAGCCGCCGGCATGCTCAATGATGTCGTCGAGAGAGGTGTTGGCGTAGCCATTTTCGATAAACAGATCCGTGGCGGCACGGAGCAGGGTTTCGCGGCGTTGACGGCCTCGAGGAGTCGGGTGGGTGGACACGGGTGATTTCCGACAGTGAAAGAACCTTGAATTGTACTGTACGGTACAGTTTAGTCAAGCGTCCTTTTACCAGGGGACCCGTATACCGCAGTTCCGGCGCCCTCAGGCGCCGGTCGGCGCCTGCTTCTGAGCGCGGGGCAAGCTGAAATGCAGGATCAGATACCCGTAGAGCGCAGCCAGGAAAGATCCCATGAGGATCCCGAGCCGGTCATCCACCGCAAAATCAGGTCCACCCTGCTCGAACGCGAGGGAGCTGACAAACAGACTCATGGTAAAACCAACCCCGCACAGAGTCGCCACGCCATAGAGCGAGCCCCAATTGGCCTGCGCCGGCAGGCCGGCGAATTTCATTTTCACCATCAGCCAGCAGATACTCATGATGCCAATCTGATTGCCGAAAAACAGTCCGGCAGCAATGCCCAGGGGAACCGGTTCAACCAGATCGGCGAGGGACAACCCCTCAAAGGAGACGCCGGTGTTGGCGAAGGCAAAGACGGGCAGGATCCCGAAGGCAACTGCCGGGTGCAGATCATGCTCCAGTTGGTGGAGGGGCGACTCCTTGCCCGGTACCCGTAACGGAATAAATAAAGCGAGCACCACGCCGGCCAGGGTGGCGTGGACCCCGGATTTCAGTACCGCGACCCAGAGCACCAGCCCGACCAGAATATAGGCCGTGATGCTGACCACTTTGCGCCGGTTCAGTACAAACAGGCCGATCACGGCGGCCAATGCCGTGATCAGCGACAGCCATGACAACTCGGCGGTATAGAAGAACGCAATGATAACGATGGCGCCGAGATCATCAATGATGGCGAGGGTCAGCAGAAACAACTTGAGAGAGGCCGGAACCCGCTTGCCCAGCAGGGACAGTACGCCAAGGGCAAAGGCGATATCGGTAGCGGCCGGGATCGCCCAGCCTTTCATGGCGACCGGATCCCCCCAGTTCAGGGCGCTGTAGATCAGTGCCGGAGCGGCCATACCGCCAACGGCGGCTGCGGCCGGCAGGGCGATTCGGGCCGGATCGGAAAGCTCCCCTTCCAGCACTTCCCGCTTGAGTTCGAGGCCGACGAGCAGGAAAAACACGGCCATCAGGCCGTCGTTGATCCACAACAGGAGCGGCTTGGCCACGATAAAGCTGCCGATGCT
>JASBTO010000126.1 GCA_030148365.1 Kangiellaceae bacterium | reverse complement strand
CCAGACGCTGTTCGTAGGTACGGGTGGTGATGATCTGCTTGTAGTACTCGGGGGAGGAGTCGAGATTGTGGTTGTAGTAATCGAGACCCGCCTCGGCCAGCCGCTCGGCGTGATCTTCACTGAGCATGCCGAGGGTCACGCAGGTTTCCAGACCCAGATCCTTGACCGCGCGGATCATCTCCAGCACGACCACGAAATCTTTCTCCCGCGGCGACCGCCAGGCAGCACCCATACAAAAACGGGTGGCGCCGGTAGATTTGGCCCGCTTGGCCTGGGTCACGACTTCCTCGAGGGCCATCAACTGCTCTTTTGACAGGCCGGTGTTGTAATGGCCGGACTGGGGACAGTAGGCACAGTCTTCCGGGCAGGCGCCGGTCTTGATGGACAGCAGGGTGGAAGTCTGTACCTGGTTCTGATCGAAATGTTGGCGGTGCACGCTCTGGGCGGCAAACATGAGATCGTTAAAGGGCATCTGATAAATGGCCCGGATTTGCTCACGGGTCCAGTCATGGCGGATATCGCCATTGATCAGGGTGTCAGGATTGCTCATACCCTTGTCCTTTGCTCTAATAGTCAGTCAGATAGCTTGCGAAGCAAGCATGATACCGGCATGGATGCCCCTGTCAACAATATGGATGCCCGTAAAGTTTACGACTGGTTAAGTTTTAGCCAGTTTCAAATATTGCCCGCCCGCTGCCCCCTTTGCAACCTGCGGTCTCCGTCCGGCGAGCTTCTGTGCCGGGCCTGCCGAGGCGCGCTGCCCCGTCAGGGACCCGCCTGTTATCAGTGCGGAGAAGCTTCCGGGCACGCCGACGGGATCTGCGGTCAATGTCTGCGCCAACCGCCACCCCTCGCCCGCACCCTGGCGCCCTTCCGCTACGACACCCCGGTCCGGCAACTGATCACCGCCTTCAAATTCCGCAAACGCCTCGATTTCGGCCGGTTGCTCGGTAACCTCACGTTACCTGTCCTGCGCCGGGCCTACCGCGAAGATCCGTGGCCCCGGTGTCTGCTACCGGTGCCCCTGCACCCGGCCCGGCTCAGGCAGCGTCATTTCAATCAGTCCCGGGAAATCGCCCTCTGTCTGGGGCGGGGCCTGCAACTGCCGGTGCGGGAAAACCTGGTCCGGCGGGTGCGCGATACCCGCCCTCAGGCCGACCTCGCCGGCAAGGATCGACGGCGTAACATCCGCGGCGCGTTTGCGGTCTCAGGCCCGGTGCCCGATCACGTTGCGCTCATCGATGACGTCATGACCACCGGCCATACCCTGTTTGAAATCGCGCGGCTACTGCGCAAGGCCGGCTGCTTGCGGGTCGACGCCTGGGTGCTTGCGCGGGCCCAGCCCTGTCGTGCCCGCTGAAACACTTTGACGCGATAATAGCTGCCGGGTATCGCAACGACAGTGCTACAATCTTGCAAAACCTGCGACCAGAGCCACCATTTGATCCAGAGAGACCGCACCCGGCAGATATTTGTCCTGTCACTGCCAATTATCGGCGGCATGGTTTCCCAAAACATCCTCAACCTGGTAGACGCGGCCATGGTCGGATTTCTGGGCGCGGCATCGCTTGCCGCGGTCGGTATTGCCAGCTTTATCAATTTCATGGCGGTCGCGTTTTTCACCGGGTTTGCCGCCGGCGTACAGGCTCTGGTGTCCCGGCGCATGGGTCAGGGGCGCCATGAAGAAGCTGCCTGGCCCCTGAACGGCGCCATCCTGATGATCGTGATCGCCGCCCTGCCGGTCACTCTGTTGTTGATCTTTGCCGCCCCCTGGATCATGGAAGTCATGCTCGATGATCCTGCCGTCGTCGAAGCCGGCACCCCGTACCTGCAAGCCCGATTTGCCGGCATTATCGCCATCGGCCTGAATTTCAGCTTCCGCGGTTACTGGAGTGGCATCAAGAAAACCGGCCTCTACCTGCGCACGCTGCTGCTCATGCACAGCCTCAATATTGTGCTGAACTACATGCTGATTTTCGGCAAGTTCGGGTTTCCTGCGCTGGGCACCTTCGGCGCCGGTCTCGGCACCACCATCGCCCTGTGTCTGGGCGCCGTTTATTACTTCTACCTGGCGGGCAAGCACACCCGGGACTTCGGTTTTATGGGTAAACTGCCCACCGCCGCCACCCTCGGGGCCCTGGTCCGGATCTCGATGCCGGCATCCATTCAGCAACTGTTTTTCGCCGGCGGCTTCACCCTGTTGTTCTGGATTATCGGCAAGGTCGGCACCTATGAACTGGCGGCGGTCAATGCCATCACCAATATCATGCTCGTGGCCATCCTGCCCTGTATCGGCTTTGGCCTCGGCGCGGCCACTCTGGTCGGTCAGGCCCTCGGCCGCGAAGAGCCGGCGGATGCCTGGCGCTGGGGCTGGGAGGTGGCCTGGATTGCCTGCGGGGTCGGCATTTTCATGGGCCTGCCCATCCTCCTGTTTCCCGACCTGATCCTCGGCATTTTTCTGCACAACCCGGAGGCCATCGAAATTGGCCGCAACCCCTTGCGCCTGTCGGCGGCGGCCTTTGCCATTGATGCCATCGGTCTGGTGTTGCTCAATGCCCTCAACGGCGCCGGCGCGACCAAGTCGACCATGCTCGTGACCCTGAGTCTGCAATGGTTGTTGTTCCTGCCCATTGCCTGGATCCTGGGTCCGGGGATCGGCCTCGGCTTTGCCGCCATCTGGCTGGCCTACGTCATTTACCGCGCCATCCAGACCGGCTTTTTTGTCTGGCTCTGGAACCGGCGCACCTGGACGGAAATCAGTACCGCATGACCGAACCACAAGACACACAGGCGGGATGGGATTACGGCTTGTTGACCCCGGACACGGTGCTCGACGCGCTCGAATCCGCCGGTCTGGAACCGGAAGCCGCCCTGTTGCCCCTGAACAGTTACGAGAACCGGGTCTACCGCTTCGATACTGTTGATGGCGACCGGCTGGTCGCCAAGTTCTACCGGCCACAACGATGGTCCGATGCGCAAATCCTGGAGGAGCACCGGTTCAGCGCGGATCTGACCGACGCCGAAATCCCGATCATCGGTCCGCTCACCCTGGCCGGTAAAACCCTGAACGAATTCCGGGGCTACCGGTTTACCGTATTTCCCTGTCGCGGCGGCCGCGCACCGGAACTTGGCGATGCCGAGACCCTGCGCTGGCTGGGTCGCTTTATCGCCCGCATCCATCTGGTTGGCAGCCGGCAGCCCTTCGAGCATCGGCCGGCCATCAGCGTCGACAGCCTCGGCACCGACAGTCTGGATTTCCTGCGCAAGGATCAGAGTGTGCCGCCGCACCTCGAAGAGGCCTACTTCACGGTCGCCGAGCAGGTTCTCGAAGCCGCCCGGCGGGTGTTTCGCGAGGTCGGCAATCCGGATTCGATCCGTCTGCATGGCGATTGCCATCCCGGCAACATTCTCTGGACCCCCGACGGCCCCCACTTTGTCGATCTTGATGACAGCCGCCAGGGTCCGGCCATCCAGGATCTGTGGATGTTGCTCGCCGACGAGGACTCTGCCGATGCCTGGCGCCAGTCGCCCCTCATGGAAGGCTATTATCAGTTCCGGGAACTCGACTACCGGGAGTGGCGATTGATCGAGCCGCTCCGCGCCCTGCGAGCACTACATTACAGCGCCTGGCTGGCGCGGCGCTGGTCGGATCCGGCGTTCCCCCACAACTTCCCCTGGTTCGGCAGCGATCGCTACTGGGAAGAACAAATCCTCAATCTGAAGGAATTGCTGTTCCGGGTAATGGAATCCTGAGACGGGCCCGAGCGCGCTGACTTGCCTGAACCCGGACACTGGTGGCAGTATGGTTTGGACAGGCGGCATGCCTGTATGGAAGCAGTAGCGGCCCGCGGTGACAGGGCGGGCAATGGACGAGACTCATTTGATGGACACAGAGTCAGAGCATCCCGCGCACCCCTCCCGGCTCCGGATCATCCTCAGCTGGATTGGCGCCTTCTTCCTGCTGGTTATTCTCCTCCTTGCCATCTACGGTGGCCTGCGCTTTTTCGATGACCAACCGGTCACCTTTGAATCCGATCTCGACCACTTCAAATACGGCTCCACCGGCGGCGAGCGAGGCTGGAAAAAACAGTTCGGATTCGGTATCCCCTACTGGATCTGGATTGCCCAGCCCGAACTCTTCCCCGAATACCTGCCGGACCAGAAAACCGGCCAGGGCTATGCCGCCTTCGGCATGCTCTACGAAGACGGCAAGGACCCCCGTTTTGATCTGCCCATTGGCATGTCGATGCGCCGGGTCACGGGCATTGATCGGGTCTACTTCAATTGCGCCCTTTGCCATACCGGCTCGGTGCGCGACGAGCCGGGCGGCCCGCGCAACATTGTCCCGGGCATGCCCGCGAATACTTTTGACCTCGGCGCCCTGGTAGGATTTCTGGAGACCGTCAGCAAGGACTGGCGCTACCGTCCCGGCCGGATGATGCCGAAGATCGAACAACTCGCGGAGCTTCGGGATTCCGACTATCAGGGCGACAACGACTACCTGCCGGAAGCCTGGGGGCTCATCGACCGGCAAGTCTTCAATCTCGTCGGCGTGTCGATGATGGGCGACGAATTACGGGGCTTGTTGGGTCGCATCGGTTTCATGCAGCACGACACCTGGGGCCCGGGCCGGGTCGACACCTTCAACGCGCCCAAGGCCTTATTGGGATTCCGCATGGACAAGGCAACGGACCGGGAACTGCTCGGCAATGCTGACTTTCCATCGGTCTGGAACCAGGGGCCGCGCAAGGGCATGTGGCTGCACTGGGACGGCAACAATTGCTCCGTCGACGAGCGCAATCTTTCCGCCGGTTTCGGCACCGGCGCGACCCCGGCGACGATCGATCGCGACAGCGTGTTCCGGATTGCCGACTGGCTGTGGGAGGAAGCGCAACCGCCGCCGTTCCCCGCCGACAAAATCAATCCGCAACTGGCCAGCCAGGGCGAAGCCATTTATCGGCGTTATTGCCGCAATTGTCACGGCGACAGGGAGCCGCCCTTCCGCAAACCGGGCGACGGCTCCAGCCTCGGTACCGTCGTGCCTATCGATGAGATCGGCACCGATCGGGCCCGCCTCGATTCCTACACGCCGGAACTGGCCCAGGCGCAGAACTCCATCTATGCCGGTTACCCGTTGGCCGGTGACGAAGCCTGCCAGGAATACTTCGATACCGTCTGCAGTGCCGGACAACCGGTCGCGCAATACCGCAAACTGCGCGAGCAGTGTTATCCCGCCCGCTTCATGCATTTCCGCAAGACCCGGGGTTACGTCAACATGCCCCTGGACGGCCTCTGGCTGCGGGCGCCCTATCTGCACAATGGCTCGGTGCCGAACCTTCGCCAGTTACTCGAGCCGGGCCCGGGACGCGCCCGCCAGTTCTATATCGGCTATGACGTCTATGACTACGACAATGTCGGCTTTGTCAGCTCCGGTCCCGAGGCCCGGCAGCAAGGCTGGCTACTCGACACATCACTGACCGGCAACGGCAACCGGGGCCACGAAGGCGCCGCTTACGGCACCGAGCTCGACGCCGATCAGAAGCAGGCACTGCTGGAATATCTGAAGACCTTCTGACAGGAGAGCGCGGATGATTACCAAGAAAGGCAAACGCAAGTTCCTGACCGTGATTGCGGTGCTGCTGGTGCTCGCCATTCCTCTCGCGTTTTTCGGCTGGTACAAGTTTTTCCGGGAAGTCGATCAACCGGACTGGATCACCTCCGACCCCAACGCCAATTTCCTCTATGGCTCCATCGCCTCCGAAGGGGAGGCCGGCATCCCCTACTGGATCGTCGTGGTGCTGCCGCGAATCTTCGGCGATCAGTATCTGCCGGGACCCGGCGGTTACGCCGCCCTGGGTCTGCCCTGGGAGGAAGGCAAGGAGTTCCCCGCCGGCTTTTCCAAAAAGACCGTCGGCTTTGACCGGGTCGGCTTCAACTGCGCCCTCTGTCATGCCACCCAATACCGGCTGGAGCCCGAAGACACGCCGACGATTGTCGCCGCCGGCGGCAGCAATACCGCCGACATCCAGGGGCTGCTGGAGTTTTTCAGCAAGTCGGCAAAGGATCCCCGCTTCAATGCCGACACCATCCTGCGGGAAATCGATCTCGCCTACCGGCTGAGCTGGATCGATAGGCAGATCTACCGCTACCTGTTAATTCCGCTGACCCGCAAGCAACTCATCGAACAGGGCGAAGACTTTGCCTGGGCCGATTCCAGGCCCCGCTGGGGGCCGGGCCGGGATGCGCCCATGAACCTGACCAAGTTCAATTTTCTCGGTATGGAGGATGACGGCACCGTAGATCACACGGACTTTCCGGCCATCTGGGACTTAAAGAGCCGGGTCCAGATCGATCGTATCTGGCCGGCGGATGATCATGCCCTGACCGCCGAGTGGACCCGCCTCGACATACCCCCTTCAGAGCTGATGCTCATGAACCTGGCGGGCGATACCACGTCCTTCCGCGCGGTGCTGATTGACTCCGCACTCGGTCTGCAGGCCCGGAACAATGCCTTCTTTCATCGGCGCATGGCGGATCTGGAAAAGTGGCTGATGGAGCTGTCGCCCCCGGAATATCCCTTGCCCGTGGATCAGCAGTTGGCCAGTGCCGGCCTGAAGGTGTTTGAAAGCCACTGCGCCGCATGCCACGCCCCGGGGCGACAAAACCGTCTGGGCACCGTCATTCCCCTCGAGGAAATCGGGACCGACCCGAACCGGGCGCTGGCCTGGACCCGGGAAGCGGCCGACGCCGCCAACGAGAAAGTCGCCGAGATTGGTGTTGAACGGACGCCCATGAGCCGCCCCGATGATGCCGGTTACACAGCCGTGCACCTGTCCGGGATCTGGCTGCGCGCGCCCTATCTGCATAACGGCTCGGTACCGACCCTGCGGGCCCTGCTGGAACCGGTGCAATGCCGTCCCGGCAATTTCTATCGCGGTTACAGTGTGCTCGATCGTCGCCACGTCGGCTTCGTCTCGCGGCGCTGCAATGGGGGTCCTGTCAGCCGTCCGCCCGGCTGCGAGCCGGTGCAAAGCGGATGCATGGCGGAAGAGGAGGGCTGGCGGTATCAGGTCTCGGAGCGGGGTAACAGCAATCAGGGGCACGAATTCGGCGTCGAACTCGGGCGCGACGACAAGCAGGCGTTGCTGGAGTATCTGAAAACCCTGTAGCGAGGGAGCCGGATCAATCTTCCCTGGCGCTCAGGGCAAAATCCAGGATCCGGGTCTTGCCCCACCAGACCTTGCCCAGATAGATCCCGGGCTCCACTTCCCGGATCTCGTCGCGGATTTTTTTTGCCACCAGCGAGGTGCGGGAGTAGTCGATGACAATGGTTTCCTTGCCATCCATCCAGCTCGCATCGCGGTATACCTTGGCGACGATAAAAGTCAGGCTGAACATGGATACCTTGTTGATCAACACGCCCTGCTGATAGTCCGGCGGGAACAGATCAAACACCTTTCCCTGCCAGGCAAACAGGCGCGCAAAGCGGGCATAGAGCCGAGCCCCCCGGGAGCCGGCGACAATGGCGGTACCGCGCATCTCGCCCCGGGGAATAGCGCCGGCTTCGGCGTTCCGGTAGATTTCGTCGAGTTCTTCCCGGGACATGTCCAGCCACTTGTTGATTCTCTCGTTCATGGTGAGCGTCCTCGTCTTTCAGGGCCTGTTTGCCTGCTGCCGGTCCCGGGCCTCGTTCTGCTCCTGCCGGAATTTGGCGATTTCCTCGTACACCGGCTTCCGGACCCGGTTGATCCCGCCCAGAGGCTGGTGCTCCGGCAGGCTCTGCCACGGGTTGAAGCTCATCTGTTCACAGGCGCCCATGGCCTCCGCTGACAGAAAGTTCTGATCCTCGATAATCAGGGTTGCGACGCGCTTGAAGGGTGACAGTTTCCTGTCCCAGACTACGGAAGCATCTTCAATCGGCATGGCTTCCGCGTCCACCTGGAACTGGACCATGAAATCAAAACACACCGGTGCCTCCTGCAATTGTCGCTTCATGGTTTCCGACAGAAAATCCTTGTGCCGCTTCTCACCCACTGCCGGTTTCGAATCGCTGCAGGGTCGTGCAGAGTATTTGACGGCCGTGGCCTGGCTGGGACCATGGCGGAAAGGCGTGGTGCTGAAGTAGTCAATATTAAACGGGGAGTCGATCTCGCTGCGTCCCTGAAGCACAACCAGCAGCGCGTCCCAGTGCAATGGATTGATAAAAAACCTCCACCTGGCATCGTCGCGAACCGCTTCAATGAAGGCCAGGAACTCCTCCGGATCCGAGGCAAACAACGCCGGATGGCTGTTCAGCAAAAAGTCCTGCTCGCCCGGCTTGCCCCACAGGGTTTCCCCCTGCACTTCGCTGAGCTTGATGGACATGCCCCGAAAGTCCTTTTTGGTATCATCCTGCTCCGAGGCACTCGCAAATCGCACGCGCGCCGGATAGGTGGCCGGCCGGGCAAAGATGCCATGCCTGAGATCGTCAGGCAGATTTTCGACGACGGTAAACCGGCCATCCAGACAGCCGTGGCTTTTGGCCTGGTTGAAGCGTTTGATCGTCCCTTCCGGATCCCGCCTGAGACTGGTGTCCTTGATCGCCTCAATCATGTGTTTGCTGATGCTCACCTCCTGCTCACCCACCCTTTCCACCCCGGGCCTGATGTCTCCGTCGCCATCGCCGCACCCCGTCAGGGCCAGCAACAGCAAGGCGCTACAACCGGCGCCAGTGGCCTTTCGATGACTGACCGTCATTTCCCCTCCCGGGTTTCAGTTGGCTGAATCATTCGGCACGGGCCGGGCCTATTCATCAAACGCCGGATCCGGTTCGGCGCCCTTGCGGGGCTCCCAGTCCAGTGAGTAATACTCGCCTCGCGCCCGTGCCCAGGGATCGAATACGTTAACGACCGGCAACAGCTCTTTTTTCAGCTCCGGAATGTTGCGGATCAGAATGCGTTTCATGGGCGAGACTGCCAGCTTGTGCCCATTGGACAGTTCCGGCTCCAGACAGACTTCATTGCCGTCCTTCGCGGTTTCGACCTCAAAGGGGCAGTCGCTCATGGGGCCATTGTCGATGACCCAGTCGTAACCCAGTTTGGAGTAGAACTCCGGGCGGAATCCGGACGTGAAAAACCGATCGCTGAACAAACGTCGGGAGGCGTTAATGATAAAGATATGAAACTGCGTCTCGGAGATGGCGAAGCCGTGGGGTCGCGTATATTCCGCCAACCAGCCGACCACCATGTCGACATCCTCGATGTTGTCGACGGTGCTGCCGTCGGGATAGCCGAGACAGTCGTTGATATGATTGCCTTCTTCATCCTTTTGCACCGTAGAAATGATCTTGTCGGCATCGCAGGTATGGGTGCCGTACAATTTGCGCATCTTTTTGACCACCGCTTCCTGATGCTTCCTCGCCGCGGAATCCTCCGGCAGCCGGACATCAATAAAGTCATCGAAACTGCTCAGGGTTTTCAGACCAATCTGGCGACGAAATTCGTTGAACCTCGGCACGCCCCGCTCCCGATCACGGATCAGATCCAGCGCGGCGATATCCAGCTTGCCGCTCGGTGAGTCCAGATGAGGCATGGCGAGATTCTGCAGGAACATGGGATGGTTCTGCAACGTCAGGGCGCCCAGGCGTTGCCGGCCCATGCTCAGCGCCCAGTTGGCGATCCCCCGGTTATGCATTTCCGGGGTCGCCTTGCCGCGTACGGTGTCGATGACCGGAAACTGCTCTTTGATCTTGTTCGCATCCCGGTAGTCCCGCAATTCAATCATATCCGGCACCAGGGGATGCAGCCGGTAGACCGTGGTAAATTCCTCCGGAAAATTGAACGGCGAGCCGAAGTGATTGACGCCGCCATTGACATCATTTTCATCGGTCAGATCCCAGGCGTCCTTTTTCCACCACAGATAGCCATCGTGGCGCTTGTTGTTGAGTCCGAAGATGCCGGACCCGGAAGCAAAGATGGAATACCAGGCGTTGGCCTTGTCACCCTGACCTTGTTCCCGAACCTTTGAAGCCTTGCGGCTGAACAGGCGGCTGAAGACATTTTTCTCGCGCCCGACAATCTTGCGGAGCACTTGGGAGACATCATTTTCTTCCAGATTGAACAGGCCGAACCAGTTGGCGTTCATGCCCCGATGCAGCGGTTCGTCGTACAGCAACTGGGTCGTCCATTCGATGGTATGGACCTTGGCAATTTCCGCCGACACCACCAGCCGGGCGACCTGGAAAATTTCTTCGTCGGAGACGTCGGCATAGGTGATGATCATGTCGGGGCTGTCGGGATTACGGAGTCCCGAATCTTCGTCCGGGGTGTCCTTCTGGAGGCGACGGAAGGCGTCAACGAAGGTATTGTGCTCGCGCACAAAAAGGTTGTGATAGAAGCTCAGACCGATATTCCAGTTGGCCGGAAACGCGACCACTTCCTGCCCCTGCCACTGGGACTGCATCGGGCACTCCGGCCTGCAGTCCGCGAACACCGGCAGGTAACCACCGGGTTGCAGCAGCTTTGCGGGATCGGCGTTATCGCGCAGCACCCGCCGGGCTGACACTTCATCATGACCGTAGATTTGCGAGGCGTCCCACCAGGCGGTGACCTTGTTTTCCGTGGTCTTGTAGGAACGCTTGAGGTAAGTCTGACCTTCGTGGGTGAAGGTGCCCGGCTTGCCGCTCTCCGCAATCAGGGCCGCTTCGCGCCTGTCCCCGGGGCGACAGCCGCTGGCCTCGCCTTCATCCATGCAACCTACGGGCGCCAGCCCCGGTTTGTTACGTCCTTCGACGGTGTGGGAGAACCAGTCGTGGGTCATGAACTGAATCCAGAAAGCCGCCAGCACATTGAAGAAGGGTGCCTTGATATAGTCGCACTCATTGCGCGCCGGCTGATCCGCGACGCCGAAACCTTCGTTGCACTGGTCCGGATTACTTTGCTGACGGGTAAAGAGTTCGCGACTGATCAGTTGCGGGTCCGGCTTGAAGAGACCGAGCCGCATGCCGTTCTTCTCATCGCTGTGACGGGCCACCGCGAGGGCATTGTTGCCGAGCCGGGGAAAGGTGGATTCGAACTGCGCGTTGCGGGCAAACCAGGTGCCGGTCGCGCCCATGCGCGGATTCCAGATGTCATTGCAGATCCCGGTCAGCGTCCGATACCGGATCAGCTCGCCCTGGCACACCTGCTCACCATCACCGCCGACTTGCCGGTAGGCCGGATGATCGGCCGGCAGCCGCATTTCCGGCCAGCGCTTGAGGGAGGAACCGGGCTCGCCGTCCCGGCCTTTGATGTAGGTTTCGTAGGTGTGATTGTCGAAGAGGTTGAACTTGATGAGCTCAATGCGCTGGTATTCCAGATCCATCAGGGCGCCGTCAATGCCGCGACCATTCGGATACAGGTGTTCGCCCATCAGGGTCTTGGCCCTCGAGCCTTCTTGCCGGGTCTCGGCATCGCCGGTCGCCCAGTAATTCGACCAGTCTACCCAGGGCGTTTCGCGATAGCGGACCGCATTCTTGCCGCCCCGGCACAGCGCCGTGGATTTTTCCACCTTGCCGAGAAAGCGTTCGTCCCGCTGCCCGGCAATGGGCCTGATGCCCTCTTTGACCAGTTCGGCGCAGGCGGCAAGTTCCGCCTTTGAGGATTGCGCGCCCTGGACCAATCCTGCTACCGGCAAC
>JASBTO010000106.1 GCA_030148365.1 Kangiellaceae bacterium | reverse complement strand
TCCGGCAGGCCAATATCGCCGTGAAGGCAAATTTTCGCGCCGGACGGTTTTACTTTTCGGCAAATGCCATTAAACTGTGCGCCCTGCGGTGTTCGCCAGCATCGCTTCAGCAACAAAATCGGCATCCCAGATTATCGGTGTGTAGCGCAGCTTGGTAGCGCACTTCGTTCGGGACGAAGGGGTCGGAGGTTCGAATCCTCTCACACCGACCAATTCCCTCCGGTTTACTCCTTGTATTTCAAGTCGATTCCCAATTTTCCGCCGCTCGCGCTATGATGAGTTCCTGATCAGGCTTCGCCCGAATCAAGGATGAGATCATGAAAAAGCGCATCGTCATTTGCTGCGACGGTACCTGGAACAAACCGGAAAGCACAAAAGTCGAAGAAAATAACCCGACCAATGTGCTCAAATTCGTACGCGCCCTGTGCCCGGCCGATGATCAGCAAGTCAATCAAATCGTTTTTTATGATCTCGGGATCGGCACCGGTGGTCCCTACGATCGCTATGTCGGCGGCGCCACCGGTTACGGCCTGTCGCAAAATATTCTTGATGCCTACCGCTTCCTGGCCAATAACTACAACGCCGAACACCAGGATGAAATCTGGCTGCTCGGCTTCAGCCGGGGGGCCTACACGGCCCGCTCCCTGTGCGGCCTCGTGCATCTGGTCGGCATCCTTCCGAAAAGTGAATTGCACAAACTGCCCGCCGCCTATGAGTACTATCACAGCGCGCCGGAAGACCGCGAAAAGGACACCGAGGTCAACGCCATTACCCGGGCCGTGATGAGTCCGCCTCCGGAAATCGAGTTCCTCGGTGTCTGGGATACGGTGGGCGGCCTCGGCGCACCGACTCCCCTGCTCGGCACCCTGACCCGAAGATTCTGGGTGCGGTTTCATGACACCGAACTCTGCCCTACCGTACGAAACGCCTATCAGGCGCTCGCCATTGACGAAGTCCGCGGGCCCTTCAAGCCGGCGCCCTGGACCTCCATACAGGAAGGCCAGAATGTCGCTCAGGTCTGGTTCAGCGGCGCTCATTCGAATGTCGGCGGCGGTTATCCCGATACCGGGCTGTCTGATATCGGATTTCTGTGGATGGTCGATCAGGCCCGCCGCTGCGGCCTCGCCTTTGCACCCGGCTATCTCGACAATCCCGAACTGGTCAGCCCGGACCCGGCGGGAAAGCTCTATGACTCTCGCTCCCTGACTTACAGGGTGCTCAGGAAATACCGGCGTCCCATCGGGCCTGGACAACTGGATCCGGATGTCAAAAAGGCCAGTGTCAACGAGTACGTGCATGCTTCGGCAATGCTGCGACTGGAAGATCCGGACCAGGATTATCATCCGGAAAATCTGGTCGAAGCCGTCGCCGACGGCATACCCGTGTGGCAGGACTGAAAGCAGCCCGCCAGCCTCGGCGGCCAGTGCTCCGCCCGGGACGCTACCAGGTCAGCACGATGAAAACACCGGCCAGGGTCAGCAGCATGCCGACCATTTTCTGCTTCTCAAGTGGTTCTTTGAGAAACAGCCAGGCGAACAGCACGATGAAAGCGGCGGCGGTTTCGTTGAGGATGGAGGCAATGGAGGCGTCCGTGTATTTGTAGCCGGCCAACCACAACACCATGGCCAGATAGGTACCGAGAAACGACGCCACGCAAATGGTGCGCCAGGGCTGGGGTTGGGCCAGTAACACCCGGGTTTGCTGCCATCTGGAGCCGACGCCGAGCAGCAACATCATGCCGGCGAGTCCCGCAACCATGCGAATCGACACCGACCAGAAAAAGCCCTCGCCCTCCAGGACGGGTTTGACCATTACCACGCTGGCGGCCATCAGCAGCACCGAGCCCGCCGCATACAGAATGCCCTTTTCAAGCGCAACCAGATTGACGTCCCGCCGTTGACGCCGGTAATGGACGAGCATAATCCCGGCGAGCACCAGTACAAACCCGAGGTATTGCCAACCGCCGAGGCGCTCGCCGAGCCAGATGGCAGAGAGCACTATCACGAAAGGACTGTAGAGGCTTGCGGTAATGCCGGTACGACTCGCGCCCATCAGGTTCAGCGCGCGGAAATACCAGGTATCGGCGATGGCTATCCCGCCGATGCCGCTGACGATGACAATCAGCCACTCCTGCTCGCTCAAAGCCGGCAAGGATGCGCCTTCAAACGCTATCGCGGTTGCCACCAGAAGCGGTGCGCAAATCAGATTCTTGATCAGGTTTAACTGGTAAGGCGGCAGCGTCTCACCAGAGCGCTTGAACATAATCACGGCGACGGCCCAGCAAAGGGCGCAGGACAGAGAAAATATCTCGCCGATATTCATCGCCACCTGCCCGCCAGGTGGCAGCCCGGGTCCGGCAACAAATTCAGCTCATGGGGTGACTTGCTCATGGTGGGGACATGCCGGTTCCGGGAAGTGACGGTTGCCGCGGGACCGGCTTGACCGGGTCCCGGATTGGGTTATTCTTGTGGGTTACGCCATTGTAGGGGGTGCAACCGGGTCTGCCAATGACTGATTCTCCGGGACATGATTTCAAGGTCGCTCTGGAACAGCTTCACCAGCACGATTTCAGCGCCTTGCTTGAGCATTTGTCGCAAAACCCTGAATTGCTGGGACAAAGGGGCGACAATGGCGAAAGTCTGGTCCAGCTGGCGGCCTATTATCACGCCGATGACGTACTCGACTGGATTGACTGCCAGACACCGGACCTGGACATCTTCGAGGCCTGCTGCCTCGGCAAGTCTGATCGCGTCAAGCGTTTGCTGGACGAGGACAAAAGCCGACTGTCAGACTACAGTTACGACGGCTGGACACCTTTGCATCTGGCTGCTTTCCTTGGCCACGGTGAACTGGTCGAACAATTGCTGGCCGCCGGCGCCAGTTGCTCCCTCGATTCCCGCAATCCCATGGAAAATACGCCTTTGCACGCAGCGCTCGCGGGCAAACAGGATCAGCGCTCGATAGCGGCGCTGATCGACCAGGGCGCGGACGTCAACGCCAGCGGCGCCGGCGGGGTTACACCTTTACACTTGGCTGCCGCGAGAGGAAACCAGGAAATAAGCGAGTTATTGCTTGCAAATGGCGCCGTCAATCAACTCAGCGAACATGGCCAGGAACCTGCAGATCTCGCTCGGGAGCGGGGACACCTCCAGCTGGCAGATTTTCTGGCCTGAAGTGCATTTGCGAACTTGACCCCAATGACAATTCGGAAAAAACTGATTCCGAGCCAATTGTTCCCGAATCAAACAAAACTATTGGGCATTCCGAAACCCGCCAGA
>JASBTO010000096.1 GCA_030148365.1 Kangiellaceae bacterium | reverse complement strand
AACTGTCACCTGACCAGTGTACGTACCATTGAATAGCCCCTACGCCCAGTTCCTTGGCGATGTTCTCCCGGGCCTCCATCCATTTGAGAAAGTCGAGATGCTTGCCGGGGGCTACACGGTAGAGCGAGATAATTGCGCCTTCCGGGTCTTCCGCCTCTTCGGCGGCTTGAAGCACGCCGATATTGGCACCGGCCGCGATGAAAAACAGGAATGCATACGTGAATCGCTTTATCATTTCGAACTCCTTGTAAAGACCATAACTCTCGAAGGAACACGGCTACCACCGCCGCAAACCCGGGTGGCTTTTTTCCGTGCCGTGAAATCACGCAAGCTCTGAAACACTACTCTTCGCCGCGAAACCCTGTCAACTCAGGGTCGGACGCCGGTAACCTCCCCGCAGGTTGCCTTTGGCAAGCACCAACTGCCAAAGCTGCATGCGGCGCGCCCGGAAAGCACCCGCGCAAGACAACAGGTAGTAATTCCACATGCGCCGGAATCGTTGGTCATAGCGCTCCCCAAGCTGCTCCCAGCAGGTGTTGATCCGCTCGTGCCAGGCCATCAGGGTCGGATCATAAAAGGCGCCAAAATTGTGCCAGTCTTCCATGACAAAATCCGCTTCCGTGGCTTTGCCGAGTTGGGCAATGGAAGGCAACATGCCGTTGGGAAAAATGTATTTGTTGATCCAGGGGTCGGTATGGGCCGATGACTCATTACCGCCGATGGTGTGCAACAGCATCAGCCCGTCATCGGACAACAACTCCCGGCAGTGCCGGAAGTAGGCGCGATAATTCTTGTAGCCGACGTGCTCGAACATGCCAATCGAGACAATGCGATCATATTTTCCGCTGACTTCCCGGTAATCGCACTCCCGGATCTCTACGGGTAGCCCGGCGACTTTCTCCCGTGCGAGGACCGCTTGCTGACGGGAAATGGTAATCCCGACGACTTCCACGCCGAAATTCTGTGCGGCATACCGGGCCATGCCTCCCCAGCCACAACCGATATCCAACAACTTCATGCCCGGCTGCAATTCCAGTTTCCGGCAAATCAGTTCCATCTTGTCAATCTGCGCGTCGGTGAGATTGTCGGCACGCAGCCAGTAGCCGCAGGAGTAGTTCATCGAGGGGTCGAGCATGCAACCGAAAAGATCATTGCCGATATCGTAATGACGTTCCGCCACTATCGCGGCTCTGACTTTGGACTGCAGATTGACCATTCGGGCCGCGAGGTGAAATATCCGCGCAGACCAACCTTTTCCCGCTTTGCTGTCGAGACGAGTGGCCAGAAGTTTTTCGACCATCACATCGAGCCGTTCGCAATCCCAGGCTCCCTCCATGTAAGTCTCTCCCAATCCCAGGGTGCCCTGTTGCAGAATACGCGTCGCCGCTTCTGAGCGGTGCAATTGCAGATCGAAGGGTTGATTACCATTGATACTGACCCCGGACGGGGCCAGTAATTTTTCCAGCTTACTTTCCGACCAGCGGGAGAAGCGGGTTCCTGTCGGTTGGTACTTGACATCCATAGCGCTCCCTCGCCTGATAATCTGCACGGCGACTCTGCAAGAGTGCAGAACAAGACATGCCTGATATTGTCATTAGTTTATTCCCAAATTGCCCACCCACGCAACTTCATGTCAGCAAATTATCGTTGCAAAATAAGCACTTGAAAAACATTTCCGGCCGCTGCACTGGACCCCGCGGTCGGGCCATGGCAGCATCTTGAAAAATATCGGGAAAACTTCATGGACGATTACCGCAATCCCAAGGCCATCGCCACCGACACCCACACTGTTGGCAATCAACCGCCGCCACTGACGCCCTATAACCTGTTTACCAGCGATCTGCCGCTGCAAGAGCATCTGGCGCGCCTGGATATCACCCCGCAGGATCCCCAACTCGCCGACTATGGTCATCGGCTTGGTGACGAATTATTCGAAGCCGCGCTTGCCGCGGAGACCCATCCCCCGCGACTACAGCAGTATGACAGCCAGGGATTTCGCGTCGACGAAGTACTGTTTCACCCCGGTTGGCATCAGCTTATGAAAGCCGGCCTGGAAGCCGGGATTGCCGCCCTGCCCTGGCGTGACCGGTCCTTTGGCCGGTACGCCCGGCGAGCCGCGCTGAACTACCTGCATCACCAGATAGACGCCGGCTCGTGTTGCCCCATGACCATGACCTTTGCGGCGGTGCCCTGCCTGCAACAACAGACTGAACTTGCCGAAGAGTGGCTGCCCCGGATCACGGCAGGCCAGTATGATCCGGACAATCGTCCCTGGTACGAGAAAAAAGGCGTCACCCTCGGGATGGCCATGACCGAAAAACAAGGCGGCACCGATGTCCGTGCCAACCAGACCAAAGCCCAGCCGGTGGCCGCAAGTGGCCCCGGCAAGGAATATTTCCTCACCGGCCACAAGTGGTTTTGCTCGGCGCCGATGAGTGACGGCTTTCTGGTGCTGGCCCAGGCCGGGGGCGGACTCTCCTGCTTTTTGATGCCACGCTGGCGACCCGACGGTCGGCGCAATGCCATCCTGATCCAGCGCCTCAAGGACAAACTCGGCAATCGCTCGAATGCCTCCAGTGAAATCGAATTGAGCAACGCCTTTGCCTGGCTGGTCGGAGAAGAAGGTCAAGGTATTGCCACCATCATGCAAATGGTCGCCCTGACCCGGTTCGATTGCGTGCTCGGTTCCGCAGCCCTGATGCGCCAGGCGCTGGT
>JASBTO010000080.1 GCA_030148365.1 Kangiellaceae bacterium | reverse complement strand
CCGTTAACGACTGCGCAAGCCAAAAAGTGGCTTGCCGATCTTCCGATGGCGAATATCACGGAAACAGCCAATCTCTATTATCAATTTCTCAGGCAGGTCAACAGCCTGGTCATGGACCCCGCCAGTCGCCTGAAGCTCATGTTACAGGTATGTCCGACCACTGATTATCTGGTTGAGGCCATTGGCAAATCCTACAGCCAACATCCGGTCACCCTGTCGGAGCGTCGGCGGCAAGCCGCCGATCAGGTTCAGGCCTTGCTGACCGAAACCGTCATTGGTTTCAACACCGTGATCGAGACAGTCATGACCGATCCCGACATCAAAGACAGAACTCGCAAGAAGTGCGCCCCGCCCGCAATTGCCAGCGCCATCTACTACCTTAGCCGGATCCAGTTACAGCGCTATCAGCTCTATCGACCGGTCGGCAACCGCATCTGGCGGGAAATCAACAGCCTGTATCTGCTCGCCGAAAAACAGGAGTGGCTGGATCAGAAAGTCAACACGTCGGTCCTGCAAAACACGCATATCCGCAGCCAGTATTACCGGAGTTTGCTGCTGGCGCTTTCCCGCCCCTATGAACGACGACCAGGCGAAAGCGTACTGCTGTTCAATGCACTGGTGGATTATGCCCATGCACTGATCATGCATGACAAGCTGATATCCGATTATCACTATGTGGTCAATCCGGAAATCGACTTGCCGCCGCAACCCCTCTCGTCGGTACTTGAACCGGACCTGGATGGCTGGCGCAGTCTGGACTTGCAGCAGGCAATCCAACAGCTGGAATCGGGACTGGAGCAGCAACGCACTGGCTGGCTGGGACGACGCAAGAGCCGTCCGTCGAGCCTCGACCCGCACCTCAACCGTCAACTCGTGGAGGCCTGGTCCGAAGTCAAGTCCCGTACTTTCCTTCGAATTCACTCGGATGTTCCCGCCCGGATCTGCGTAGGACTCAATGCCAGTTGTGCATTGTTGGCGGAACAGTCCGGCAATGACGAAGGTTGGCATAATCTGCTTTCCGTCACTGACAAGGAAGACAAGTTCGCCGCACAACTGGTTGAAATTGACAGGCAGGACAACCGCTCCAGTTTCCAGTGGAAGCACTATCCCGGTGAAAACGAGCCGCGCAAGGATGTTTTTAAAAGCATCTACAAGCCGCGGGAAGAGAAAGTCGAGACTCCCCGGCCAAAACCCGCTCCCGTCCCCCAGAAAAGTTATCACTGGTCCGAAGCCGTGATCAGCAATGCCAGCCCGGCCGGGCTGTGTCTGCGGGTGCTGGATAACCAGCCGGCCTATACAGAAGCCAATGAAATCATTACGATCACCTATGACAATGACGTCGGTGAGACCAACGTCAGCGTCGGCATTATCCGCTGGGCCCGATGGATCAACGACAAGGAACTCCTGATCGGCGTCGAACTGCAAGCGCCCCAGGCCGTCCCCGTCAAAACCTGCCTGCAGCCGGAACACGGGTCCCCCAGATACCGGCATAGTGGGTTATTGCTGCCTGCCTTGAAAAGCGTTGGCCTCAATGCCACGATAATTACCACCCCGAATACCTATCAGGAAGGCGATCTGGTCCTGATAAAAACCCCTGGCTCCCAGTTGAAGGTACGTCTCGGAAAGCTTCTCTTCAGAACTGAAAACTACTTTCAGTTCAGCTATCAGGAAGAAGGAAAAGCCGCTGACTGATACCTACTCGGCAAAGCACGGGGCACAAGTGTTCGCCAAAGAGATTGTGCAGTAGCATGGTCGGCGATGAATTTACAAGGAATTAAAGCTTCATGTCCGTACCCATAAAAACAGTCCGCTGTCTGTTGCTTGACGCTTCATCCAATGACGCCGAATCCAGGGTCAGCACCCTCAAGAATGCCGGCCTAGCCTTGCGTCCCACCACGGTCCGTAACGATGAGGAGCTGAAAGCAGCTCTGGACTCCGAGAGCTGGGATCTGTTCCTGGCCCGGGACAATCAGGCCGACATGAATCCGTTTCAGGCGGTAAAGCTTGTGCGCCGGACCAAGGCTGAATTGCCGGTCATCCTGATCAGCGACCACTACTCGGAGGATCTGCGCACCAAAGCGCTTCAAGCCGGCATGCAGGATGCCCTCGCCAGCGATCAGAACGAGCTTCTGCCCCTGATTGTCCGCCGGGAACTTGAAAAAATTACCGCCATTCGCGGACTGGAGAAATCCAGCCGCGCCCAGCACGAAGCCGAAAAGCGCTGCCAGTTGTTGCTGGACAGCTCCAAGGACGCCATTGCCTATATCCATGAAGGCATGCACATCTATGCCAATGATACCTACATGGAGTTATTCGGCTTCGAAAGCCCCGATGATCTATTGTGTTTGCCGATGGTCGATGTAGTTGCCGCGGAAGATCAGCCGGTCCTGAAAAGCCAGCTCAAGGAGCATCTGAGCACCGGCGAGACCCAGTCCTTTCCCATCAAGGGCCTCAAATCGGACCGCAGTGCCTTTGAGGCAGAAATGGTCCTGTCTCCGGCAAATTATGATGAAGAGGAATGTACCCAGGTTCTCATTCGGGATAACACCGATGCCGAAGCCCTGAAACAGAAACTCAAGGAAATCAGCGAATATGATCTCCTGACCGGTCTGCACAATCGCCATGCCTTCATGCAGACATTGTCCGGCGAAAAAGCCGAAGGCACCTCGGCACATGTTCTTTATATTGATATCGACGGCTTTCGGGAGTTGACAGAAAAGTACGGCATTACCCACTGCGATGCCCTGATGCGGGACGTGGCCAACTGGTTACGGGATCGAGCCGACGACAAGGACTATCTGGCCCATATTGGCGACAGTGCCTACGCAATCCTTTCACCCGGTCACGATGCAAAATCCATTGTCTCTGCCACAGAAAGCATGATTGCCGACTTTTCCGAGGAATATTTCCAGATCGACAAACAGAGCATCCGGATTACCCTCAGTGTCGGTATCTGTTCCCTGAACCTTGAAGACTCCAATGCCGACGCCTCATTTGCCAATGCCCATGCGGCCTGCCTGAGCCTGAAGGCGGAGGGCGGCAACAGCTGCAAGCTTTACAACCCGGCTATCGACAGTCTGCTGGATCAGGGAGAGAAAGATATCCTTGAAGCCTACCAGGCCGCGGTGCAGAGTGAAGGCCTCGCGCTCTACTACCAGCCTCTGATGCCAATGAAGGGTCAGCAGGTACAAATCTATCAGGCTGCTGCCCGCGTGCGTGACGAAGACGGTCATTGGTCCCTGCCCGCCAACTTGCTTGATGCACTTTCCAAAGCCGGCATGGCTATCGAGTTTGATCGCCAGGTTATCGATCTGGCGCTGACAGCCCTCAAGAAAGAAAAGCAAGCGGGTAAATCCACCCAGTTGCTGATCAACCTGACCAGCGATTCCCTGGTCGATGACGACCTGTGGGATTACATCGAAAGCAAGATTGCCGAATACGGCATCTCCAGCAATCGCCTCGGCTTTGTGCTCAGGGAGACTGACGCCGCCGGCTATCTGAAACGCGCTTCCCAGTTTTTCGATACGGTTCGCGAAAAGGGCATCCTCACCTGTCTGTCTCATTTTACCGGCAGTGTCGAATCCACCAGCCTGCTGGAGCATCTGGATCTGGATTTTGTTTTTACAGATGGCAGCCTGACGGAGGCCATGATCAAGGACCCCGCCGACCAGGCCACACTCGCCAAGGTGATCCAGCAAGCCGGGGGAGACGGCAAGTCAGTCGTTGTTACCTGGGTCAGTACTGCCGGTGCTCTGGCCCAGGTCTGGCCGATGGGCAGTCATTTTATCCAGGGATTCTATATCCGCGCGCCAGCTCCGGATCTGGAGTTTGATTTTCAGTAACGCGCCCGGATATCGGTCGGGAAACAGATTCCCAAACAGGTCGCAGGGACGCCGCCAGACGCGCTGCGCGCACTTCCTGAAACCGTGTAAACTGTCGTTTCAGCAATAATTGCAACAGGGGCATGGCTGCTATTCATCCGCAAGATCCGGTATCCGGAAATGACCAGTTGTTTGCCGTCATCGATCTCGGCTCCAACAGCTTTCATATGATCATCGCCGAATTTGGCGACGGCAGCTTCCGGCAAATCGGTAAACTGAAAGAAAAGGTCCAGCTCGCCTCCGGCCTCTCTGCGGCCGGCATCCTTTCCGCCCCGGCTATCGACAGGGGACTTGAATGCCTGGCCCGCTTTGCGGATCGGTTGCAGGCACTGCCCGCCGACAATGTGCGGGTCGTCGGTACCTACACGTTGCGCGAAGCCAGAAATGCAGAAGAGTTTCTGACCCGGGCCGAAGCACTGTTGGGCTGTGGCATAGAAGTGGTGTCCGGTCAGGAAGAAGCCCGCCTGATCTTCTCCGGCGTCGCCCATTATCACCCCGATCTGGAAAGGGCACTGGTGGTCGATATTGGCGGCGGCAGTACCGAACTGGTGATCGGAAAACATTTCGAAGCAATCCGGGTCGACTCTCTGGCGCTCGGCTGCATTACCGCCCAGAAATTTTTCCCCGATGGCCACATCACCGCCTCGGGTTTTCGCGGCGCCATCGAACAAGCCAGAGTGCAGCTTGCACCGATCACCCGACAGTACCGCCAACTGGGCTGGCAACAGGCAATCGGCTGCTCGGGAACCATCCAGTCCATTCACCAGGTCCTCAGTAACACACAGTCGGCCAGTGGACCGATCACCGCGCAAGGTTTGTCCGGACTCGCCCCCGTACTGATTGAACAGGGCCATGCCGATCGGCTGGAGCTACCCGGTCTGTCGGCTGACAGACGGGAAATTTTTGCGCCGGGCGTGGCCATACTGACCGCGCTGTTTGAACAGTTATCCATCGACTCCATGACCCTGTCCCGGGCTTCTTTGCGGGAAGGTCTGCTGGTCGGGTTGCAGGAGAATCTGGCCGGTCGGGACATTCGCGAACAGGCAATCGACGCCCTCCTTCAACGCTTCAGCCTTGATGGTGTTCACGCCGCGCGGGTCGAAGCGACTGCCGCTGAACTCTGGCAACAGGTGGCAACAGCCTGGCAACTGGACGAGCCGCTGCTGAAAAAGTATCTGCTCTGGGCTGCCCGCCTCCATGAACTGGGCCTCGCCATCAATTTTCAGAGACTGCAGAAACACAGCGCCTATATTGCCCGGCACGCCGACATGCCGGGATTCAGCCAACGCCAGAAACGGGTGCTGTCGTGGTTGCTGGACAATCATCGACGCCGGATTGTCAGACCTGATCCGTCCCTCGGCAATGCCGACCTGCAAGTCCGCCTCGGCCGGTTGCTGCGCATTTTGAGGCTCAGTGTCGTCCTGCACCTGAACCGGGATGACGAGATCCGCTATTCGCCCCGTCTGGAAGTCCGGGGCCAGGAACTGGTCCTGATACTGCCGGAGCAGGAATGGCAGGCAAGCCCGTTGTTGCGAGCGGAGCTGGAAGAGGAACGTATACTCCAATCAGGGATCGGCTGGTCACTGGTTATCGATCCTGCCGCCCGCCGGGATATACCATCGCCATCAGAAGGCGCCGCAGATTCCGGATCGGACAAAAATTGATGGCTCCACGCCCAGTCTCAAACTGACAGGGGATCGGGTCCCCACTGATCGCCCTACCAAGCGCTGCTCTCAGCATAAAAGGCGCGACTCAGTGCCAGCCCAGCACCAGTCGCAAAGCGTTCATGGTGCCGAACCGGATGTTGGCATCAGCCGCTCTCCGGACCGCCGGCTTGCCGTGAAATGCGACTCCGAGACCCGCCGCGGCCAGCATGGCCAGATCATTGGCGCCGTCGCCTACCGCGACGACCCGGGCAGATTCCAGGCCCAGTTCCTCGGCCCACTGTTGCAGTTGCCGTGCCTTGAAATCCGCATCGACAATCGGCTCAACCAGGGTACCCTCGAGATGCCCTTTGCTGACTTGTAACCGGTTGGCCGCAAACTTCCAGATCGGCAGGCTGCCCTGAAGGAATTCCGCAAAAACCGTAAATCCGCCCGAAGCCACCGCGACCCGGCAGTTATTGGCGTCTGCGGCGGCCAGCAAATCGGCCACCCCCGGATTCAACTGCAGGTTTTCCCGGACCCGGTCCAGGGCGGCTGACGGTAACCCTTTCAAAAGCGCCACTCTCGCCATCAGACTGTCGCGGAATTCCAGTTCGCCCCGCATCGCCGATTCGGTGACCGCGGCCACCTGCTCCCCGACCCCGGCATGGATTGCCAGCTGATCGATGACTTCACAGTCGATCAAGGTCGAGTCCATATCGAACACCATCAAAGCTGGCGGTGCGAGCGACGGCCGATCCGACAGCAGAAAGTAGTCAAGGCAAAGAGCTTCGGAGAGTTGGTCAAGCTGGGCCCGCAGCCGGTCGACATCAAGAGTCTCCCGGGAACTGAACCGCCAGCAACGGCCCATGCCGGTGATATGGGCCTCCTGCTCGACTACCAGCAGACGACGGAAATCTCCGAGGCCGGCAATAATCGCTGCGGTTGCAGGCGGTTCCGGTGACTCGCAGGTCAGGTAAAGTGCGCAGGCCCCGTTACCGCCCATCCTGGATGTTGGATTCCCCATAAACCTGGCCCTTCCTGCTGCTTGTCGTTGTTATCGGTATGGCCCGGATTATACGACGAAACCGTCGACCTTGCCGAGCATCGCGGTCTGCTCCCGACGGCTTAGACCTGAGCCCTGAAATCGTGTAACTTCGGGGTAGACTGATAATACGGCCTGACACCGCAGACCCCCTTTGAGCGACCTGAATCCCCCCAAATCCTCTCTGCCGACCCGGACCCTGGCCAGGATTGCCGGCGCGGGCATCCTGTTGGCCGGCCTTCTGGCCCTCGCGTTCACGCTGACCGCCAGGCTTGCACTGGATCAGGCCGCGCACGGGCATTCGGGCCAGTTCGGCCAGCAACTGGCCCGCGCTGCCGGCACCGGCCTTTCCGATGCGCTGGCCAGGGATGATCAAAGTGCTATTGAGCAATTCGTCGAAAAGGTGGCGAGCAACTCGATGGTGCGCCGTGCCAGTGTGCACGGTGAAGACGGACGCATACTGGCCGACTCCGGACGCGATACGGCCCTTGCCGGAATCGAGGCAGCCGCCAACGACGCCAAGCCGGACGCCGCGCAGCCCGTCGCCGTAAACCCGTCGGAATCTTCGGCGGTGCTGCCGGTGGTCGCACAGGTGAGCTACGATGATGGCCGGGGATTTTTACTTCTTGAACTCGATTCCCGCCTGTTGGCGGCAGATTATGCCCGGCTGCGCCACCAGGCCGAAGTCCTCGGCCTGGTCCTGTTCGGGAGCAGCAGTGTCTTGCTGCTGTTCTGGTTCTGGCGCGGGACACGGCGCCACCAACCCTCCCTCGCACTTTCCAGCGGCGACCGCGAGGATGCCGTCCAGAGCCTTGAGGAGGACCGGGCGGGGACTCCCGATCCCCAGTTTGTCCTGCCCATTATCCAGGAAGCCTTGCTGGCGCCCGAGTCGGTGCCTGCCCGGGATGTTCCCCTCGCCGGGACCTGGGTCTTGTTCCTGGCGTTTGAAAGTTCGCCCACCGGTGACCGGCAGCTGTCCTACAGTCGCCGGCTTTTGCGCAGCCTCAGACGTGCCGTAACCCTTTATCACGGCCTCGTGATTGGCTCCCGTCACGGGCAGTTGAAAGTCATCTTCGGCGCCCGGAACTCCCATCGGCCCGCCGGTGAGGAAGGTCACCACTGCGCACTTTTGTTACAAAAACTGCTCCGGCACTTTCGCGTCCCCGCACAACTCTGCCTGCTGCCGGGCTCCGCGCTGACTGATCTCGACCAGTATGCCGGCTGGACCCTCGACGATTGTCGTGAACTGGCGCTGACACCTGCCTGTTTCAGCAAAGCGCCGGCCTTTCGGTTTGCCCGGACCGCATTGCCCGGCATCACCAACGCCCACAACTTCGGTATCGCCGATGCCGGAGAAATCAGGCTCGCCGACGAGAGCCCGGCCGTCGCCATGGCCTATAACCAGACTCTGTCGCCCTCCCTGGCCAATCTCCTGCAACGGCAGGCCCGCCACATCCTCAACTCCCACCGGTAACGCCCGAGCCCGTATCCGGGGCTGACCAAACCCGCTCCGGACCGCCTTCCTCCGCCGCCACAATTCCGCCACTATTGGCCCGCAAATAGCCTTGCCTCCGGCAGGCCGGTGCCCTGTTGCCGGGTTGTAATTCTGTCATGACTTTTCTATTGAATCCTGACAAGGGCAGAATCATGAAAAAAATTGCGTTGCTGATGCTTGTGTTGATAGTGGCCGCCAGCTGGCAAACCGTCCGGGCGAACGCCGAAGCCGGGCCCGGCCTGCTATTACTTGATGCGGCCGGCCAAGCGGAGCCGGCGGTGTCGCTGGACACCCGGGTCACCATGACCGTGACCGGCATGCTGGTTCGGGTCCGGGTGCAACAGACATTCCGCAATACCGGCAGTGCCTGGCGGGAAGGGATCTACCGTTTGCCCCTTCCCGACGACGCCGCCGTCGACCAGCTTGAGATGCAAATAGGCGAACGCATTGTCGTTGGCGAGATCCAGGAAAAGCAGCAAGCCCGGGACACCTACCGGAAGGCGAGAAACCAGGGCCGCAAAGCCTCACTGATCAGCCAGCAACGCGCCAATCTCTTTACCAACCGGGTTGCCAATATCGGCCCCGGCGA
>JASBTO010000070.1 GCA_030148365.1 Kangiellaceae bacterium | reverse complement strand
CGCCTGATTACTCACCTGCACCGCTTGTGGCGCTCGAAAAGCGGCAGCTTTTACGGCATGGGGTATCTGGTGACCTTCCTGATCCTCGAAGTCACGAGTTTTATTGACGAAATCGTCAATTTCGATTTTTCCGTTTCCGGGATCGCCGCCCAGGTGGTCCAGCAGTTGCTGAGGTTCTTCCTGGAGACCCTGATCAACATTATCTACGCAGTCATCTGGCCGGTCTGGGTGCTGGAATGGCTGCCGTCCGGCTACGGCATTCTCCTGCTCATCGTTCTTTATGTCGCCTACACCCAGATCCGCAAGCGCTGGGATCTCAACGAAATGGTGCACATCCGCGCCATCAACCGGCAACAAGTCGCCCGGGTACTCGACTATTGTTTTGAAAAGGATGCGGCTGGCAATTGGGTCAGCCTCTCCGATGCCTTCTGGTACGGTCGCCGAAACCCACTGCCCGCGGAACTGACGGAGCTGCATCGGGCCGCACGGGAGGGAGAGCTGGAAGCCTGGCGGCAGCAACCGGAATCCTGCCTGGCCCTGATGCTGCTGTTGTGCCAGTTCAGGCATGCATGTGACGAGCAGGAAATGGAGCGCATCCGGAACTACGCCTTGAAGGTTCTTGATGAGAGCATCAAGGGCAAACTCGACAGGGAACTGCCGGCCATCCACCGCTGCGCACTTTACCTGCCCTATTGGGAGAGCGAGACCCCGAAGCACAAGAAGCGGGCCACCAAATATTACCAGAACATCCGCAAGCAGCTCGGCGAAGAACACGCCGTCATGGTCGATGACTTTTTCAAACAGTGGGAGCGCAGTTCACGGCCGGTGGACCAGGCCTCTCACTGATCACAAGGTGGTTCAGGCAAGAATGGTTTACGGGCCGGGCGGCGCTCAGATCCCTTCAAATTCGTCATTGAAGATCCAGACGAGCGCGGCGAGTCCCCCGGCAATAGCCAGGCTGTCCAGCCAGCCAAAATCAAGCTGGAAGGACAGGGTGCCGGTCAACTCCGGTAACAGCAGGCTGGCGCCGATGCCGGCAAATACCAGACCCGTTACCGCCGCCACGCCAAGTACCCGGAGCCGTGTCCTGCTGGCCCGCTCGACGCGCGCCATAATCCGCCTGACAAACTCGCAGCCGGCCAGCTCCCGATGATATTGCAACAAGGATTCCAACATGGCTTTGCTCCCGGATTCCGGATTTTCGTTCATGCCACTTCCGCCGTTTCAGTCATTGCCAATAGCCGGTTTCTGCCCCGGCGGATGTGGGACTTGACCGTGCCCAGGGGCAAACCGGTGATTTCCACAATCTCGCCGTGGCTCATGCCGGCGGCATAGGTCAGGGTAATCACTACGCGCTCCGGCAGACTCAGTTGCCGCATCAGTTTTTCCGCGGCCATATCCGCTTCCACCGCGCTGGCCGGATCGGTGCCTGTTGCCATGTAATCTTCGTCGAAGGTCACCATTTCGGCTTTCGGCAACTGCTTCAGATACAGGCGCCACGCCAATGTATGCAGCCAGGCCGGAAAACTGCCGAGGGCCTTGTAGGTATGCAATTTCTGAAATGCCAGCCAGAAGGTTTCCTGGGC
>JASBTO010000060.1 GCA_030148365.1 Kangiellaceae bacterium | reverse complement strand
TTGAACGGGCGCCGAACGGCATGATCTACGCCACCGGCTCGAAAACCCTGCCTGAAGGATTCGTCTGCGCCAACGCCGACGAGGACATTCACCAAATCTCCAACCTGCAGGCGGACGATGCCTGCCAGGTCACCTTGCACATCTATTCACCGCCGCTGAAAAGTATCAATATCTACGATCTATCCGAGTCCCAGGCCCGGGTCGTGTCCGATCCGGTCAAGCATCTGCTTTATAACGCCCCCGGAAACTGAGCCTCAGCCAGCCTGCCGCTCACACCGTTTCAGCAACCATCTTTCCGCGTCCCGGATATTGTCGAACAGAGCCGTGGGCACAGGTTGATACTTGGCCAGGTGTCGCTTCAGATAATGTCTTTCCAGGACCCCGAATTCACCTTTACCGAGGCTGACCAGGGCTTTGGCCAGATGCTGGCTCTGCTGGCTGAACTCAAAAGCATGACTTTGCGCATCCGTGGGAAAATCGCTGATCCCGTGAAACAGAATCATGATCGGAAGGGGCGGCGGGGCAATTTCGGCGGCCATTGCGTAACCCTCCTCGATGAAGGTCTTGCTCAGCGCGACATTCTCCGGGCAGTCAATCACGACTATGCCGCTCTTCCGCCGACGGATATTGAGGCGGGAAAGTTGGGCCTGATCCCGCTCGGCCAGGGTGCGGTTTCTCGATCTTGAACGGACAGGCAGGCCGGCAAAGCTTGCGGGCTGCGGTTGCCGCGGAGAGTAAAACAGGGGTTTCATGGTGACAGATGACCTTACTAAAGCGGTGTAACAAATTGAAACGTATGAGGGTTTTTCTTTTCCCCGACGCCGAAACAGTGGCTGTACGGCTTCCCGGGCGGCAGTAAACGATCATCAGGTGAGTTTTGCAAGCCCGGAAGGGTGGAACTGCACACTCTAAACCGTATTCGCGCCCGGGAAATCCGGGCCCCGTGTCAGCGAACCTGCCGGTCAACCGTAGTGTTCACGCCCCATGGCCTGGTGCCCGCTCTCGTATTCCGCCAGCCAGCCAAGGGCCTCTTCCTCTGAATCAAAAAACTTGCGGGGATGGGGATGATTGTCGTGGCGCATCGGCTCCAGGAGATAACGCTGCAAAAACGCGAAGGCGTCATGATTGCCGACCACGATGGCGGCGGCACGGGAAAGCTTGCGGTTATCCGGGTTTTCCAGATAGCTGCGGGCTTCCCGGGTCAGTTCAAGCACACCATCAAGGTAAATAATGGCACGGTGTGGGTAGGGACGCAGGGCATAGCGCTGCCGCGTCTCACTTTCCACAGTGGCAAGATGGATCTCGCTTCCGGCAGGGTAGCGGACGCGCATGATGTCGTCCTTGCCCAGCCAGACCAGAGGTTCAATCATTGTTCGTGCATTCTCGTATCATAAAAAAGGCCAACCAGGCGGTTGGCCATTCAATGGACCTATTTTACATGAACTGCATTTCAGGAACAGAGTCAGGAATCACAAGCTTTCCGTCGGTCTTGTCACGGATTTCCTCGACCGAGACCCCGGGCGCCCGCTCCAGCAGGTGGAAAGCACCATCGCGGATTTCCATGACGGCGAGTTCCGTGACCACGGTCTTGATGCAGTTGACCCCGGTCAGGGGCAGGGTGCATTTCTTCAGGATCTTGGACTCGCCACGCTTGTTGGCGTGGGTCATGGTGACGATGATGTTCTGGGCGCCGGCCACCAGATCCATGGCCCCGCCCATGCCTTTGACCAGTTTGCCCGGGATCATCCAGGACGCGATGTTGCCCTCCTGATCCACTTCAAAAGCGCCCAGCACCGTCAGGTCAACGTGGCCGCCGCGGATCATGGCAAAACTTTCCGCGGAGGAGAAGTAGGCCGCACCGGTCACGGCGGTAACCGTCTGTTTGCCGGCATTGATGAGGTCGGGGTCCACCTTGTCCTCGGTCGGAAATTCACCCATGCCGAGCAGGCCGTTTTCCGATTGCAGCATGACCTGCATGCCCTGGGGAATATAGTTGGCCACCAGGGTCGGTATGCCAATGCCGAGGTTGACGTAATAGCCGTCCTTCATTTCCTGGGCGACCCTTTGCGCAATCTGGTTTCTGTCGAGTGCCATCTGCTTTCCCCTTATGCCGAACGCACGGTGCGTTGTTCGATGCGTTTTTCAAATTTGCCCTTGATCACCCGTTGCACGTAGATGCCGGGGGTATGGATCTGATCCGGGTCCAGCTCGCCCGGCTGGACGATTTCCTCGACCTCGGCGATGGTAATCTTGCCGGCCGCCGCCATCATCGGATTGAAGTTGCGGGCGGTCTTGCGGAAGATCAGGTTGCCCATGGTGTCCGCCTTCCAGGCCTTGACCAGGGAGTAATCGGCGGTCAGGGCCGGCTCCAGGACATAGTCGCGGCCATCAAACTGCCGGGTTTCCTTGCCCTCGGCGACCTTGGTGCCGAATCCGGTGGCGGTGAAAAAGGCCGGGATGCCGGCTCCGCCAGCGCGGATTTTCTCCGCCAGGGTGCCCTGGGGGGTCAGGATGACTTCCATCTCGCCGCTCAGAAACAGCTTTTCGAAAAGCTCGTTCTCGCCGACATAGGAGCCGATCATGGTCTTGATCTGGCGTTTCTCCAGCCAGATCCCGAGGCCAAAGCCATCGACGCCTGCGTTGTTCGAGATGCAGGTCAGGCCCTTGGTGCCCTTGTCGTAAACCGCCTTGATCAGGCCTTCGGGGATCCCGCACAGGCCGAATCCGCCGACCATGACGGTCATGTCGTCCTGCAGGCCGGCGAGGGCCTCGTCATAGGTCGTCACTACTTTGTTAAAGCCAGACATGGCAAATCCTCATTGTGTATCGAACGTAAATTCTGTTTTTGCGTTACGGGACGCTCACTATTACCGTTTGGCGAGCAGTGCCCGTGCGACCCGGGACGCCGGCGGGCGGCCCAGAAATTCGGAAATATAGACACCGGCATCCACCAGCTTGTCCATATCGACACCGGTAGCCACGCCCAGACCGTCGAGCATGTAGACGACGTCTTCGGTGGCGACATTCCCGGTCGCGCCTTTAGCATAGGGACAGCCTCCCAGACCTGCAACCGAGCTGTCGACGGTCGCGACGCCG
>JASBTO010000058.1 GCA_030148365.1 Kangiellaceae bacterium | reverse complement strand
GATTGTCCATGGGCCGGAAGGCGAGGCCGGTAGACTCACTGAGCTGCGCGCAGAAGGTGTCGGCAAAGTCGGCGTGGGCATTGATGCCGGTACCCACAGCGGTACCGCCCTGGGGCAATTGCTGGAGTCTTTGCAGGGATTCCCCGAGACGGTTGATGGCCGCCCGGATCTGGGCGGCCCAGGTACCCAGCTCCTGACCCAGAGTGATTGGCATGGCGTCCATGAGATGGGTGCGGCCGGTTTTGACCTGCGCCGCACAATCAGCCGCCTTGTCATCCAGCACATCGGCGAGATGATGCAGGGCCGGCAGCAGATCAATATGGATATTGAGGGCCGCGCTCAGATGAATGCTGGTCGGGATCGTATCGTTGCTGCTCTGGCCGAGATTGATATGGTCGTTGGGACTGACGGTGTCACCGAGGGAGCGAGACGCCAGATTGGCCAGCACTTCATTCATGTTCATGTTGGTACTGGTGCCGGAACCCGTCTGGAAGATATCGACGGGAAACTGATCGGCGTGTTGGCCGTCGATGATTGCATCGGCGGCATCGGCGATGGCGTCGGCCATGTCATTTTCAAGTTCGCCCAACTGCTGGTTGGCGCGGGCGGCGGTTTTTTTCTGCAACGCCAGGGCGCGGATGAAATCCGCCGGCAAGGGCTCGCCGCTGATCTGGAAATTGTCGATGGCGCGCTGGGTCTGGGCGCCATAAAGCGCGTTCGCCGCCACCCTGATTTCACCCATGGAATCCTTTTCGGTCCGGTAGTCGCTCATAAGGGGTCCTCCTTGAGATTGTTACCATCCTCGGCCATGACAGGCGTGCTGTCAAAAGCCTGCTGACGGCATCCCGGCGGGCGCTCCGGATCGCAGGTAACAAATTTCCCCGCCATTCAAACTTTCTCGCGGATTTGGGCGACAATAGAGGAAAGAGTGAAATGACGGGCACCGGAATGCTGGCATCAGCAAGTGATGAAACCCTGATCCGCAAGGCGCTGAGAGGCTCCGAGCGGGCGTGGCTCAAACTGGTCCGCAAGTACGAGCGGCGACTGTACAACTATTGTCTGCGCATGACTTCGAAACGGGAAGACGCCCTTGATTTGATGCAGGAGATTTTTCTGTGTGTGTACCGCAACCTGCCGAACTACCATGGCGACGGCGTCTTCCCGGCCTGGTTGTTCCGGATCGCCGGCAACAAGGTCGTGGATTTTTACCGGAAGCGGGCCCGGGACCCGGTCAATCAGGCGAGCGAGTGGCAGGACGACTGGCAGTCGCAGCATGCGACTCGCAGCGACGAACAAGCCGTTGGCGACAACCGCCTGATCACCCGGCTGCTGGAGTGCCTGCCGCCGGAGCAACGTCTGGTCGTGGAACTGAAGTTCTTTCAGCAGTTTACGTTTGAGGAGATAGCCGGACAGATGGAAATTTCCGCCAACACTGCGAAAAGCCGCCTGTATGCGGCCCTTGGCAAACTACGCGAACATGAGGATCTCAGTCATGCGATGTGAAACCGTCAGAGACCTGCTGCCCGACTATATCGATCAGCGCTATGCCGATCGTCCGGGGTCCGCGGAGCAACACGCGGCCGTAAGCGCCCACCTTGAGGATTGCCCGGAATGCACGGCGCAGTTTGTGCAATTGAACCGCTGGCAACAGTTGGCCGGCAACTGGAAAGACGAGCCCGTGCCGGACTGGCATCGGCCTGGCCTGCAGGTGCGTCAACCCGCCCGGACCCACTGGCTGTCTTTTGCGTCCATGGCGACGGCGGCAGCGGCATTATTGCTGGTGCTGTTTCAGGTGCACTTCCGGGTCGATGATCAAGGTCTGCACGTCGCGTTTGGCAGTGATCAGGCCAGCGCCCAACTGCAGCGCCAGATGGATGAATTCCAGCTGGAGCAGACCGCCTATCTGGATGCCCGGCTTCTGGATCTGGAGCAGCAGAACCGCGGTCTGCTGGTTGCCTTTTTCCAGTCTCAGCAACAACAGCGCCAGCAGGATATGGGGCAGCTGGTGAACTACTGGCAAAGCCAACGGATTTACGACCAGACCCTGGATCAGGCGAAATTCGGCTTGCTCGCCGACAAGCAGCAGCAAAGCCAGCGCCAGTTGCGACAATTACTGAATACCCGATACCCGGAAACATCAACCGAGGAACAATTATGAAAACTTTGCGCATGATTACCCTGTCCGCAGCGCTGGTCGGGACCGTGGCCGGCGTTGCCGTCGCCGAACCGAAAGCGCGGGATTTTGAAATCCTGGAGAAAATTTTGCAGACCGCCGTCAGCGAGGCCATGTCGGAACCGGATTCCCCGTTCCGCGGCCATCGCCGGCATCTGGAGATTGACTCTCTTTATCTGGCGGAGCAGGGCCTGGTGGTCGAAGCTCAAACCCGCGGCTATGCCATGGCCCCGCTGCCGGATCTGTCGGGTTTTGATTCCCTGATGGAAGCGCCGCTGGCTATCGCCGAGGTGATGCCGGAAGTCGCTTATAGCGCTGCGGAAGGTTTGGCCAGTGTCGACTGGGATGAGGTGGGTGACGACATCGCCGAAGCCATTGAGGAAGTCTACGATGAGGATTTTCTGAGCGGTGAGCAAAAGGCGCGGTTGTCCGCGGAAATGACCGCGATGAAGCAGAAACTTTCCGAACTCAAGGCCCGGCAGCGGGAAATGGCGCGGGAAATCCGTGAGAAAAACCGCAAACTGGCCGAGGAGCGCCGCAAGGCCGAACGGGACAGCAAGCTGGCCGATTCAGAGCGGGAGGAACTCCGGGAGTCACTGAAGGCAGAGATGGAATCATTGAAGGAGACCCGCAAGGACTATATGACTACCCTGAAAGGTTATCAGCAGGAGCGTGAAAAAGTTGCCCGGCAGCAAATGGAATTTATCGAGAATACCCTGATTGCGACTCTGTGTGATTATGCCTCCGCCGTGCAGCGGTTGTCAGACGACGATCACTTGTCACTGGTGGTCAAACAGGGTCATGGCCGTGACAGCAAGCGCCAGATCTATATCTGGAAATCCGGTGATATCCGGCGCTGCCAGGAGGGCGACATCAAGGGAGTGGCACTGAAGCAGCAGGCCAGGGCCTACCAGCAGTAATATTTTCGTCAGTGGTGCTGGCCTGCCCTTCACGGCGGGTCAGCCAGGTTCGGTACCAGAGCCCGAGCCGGCTCGAGTAGCCCAAATCTCCCCTTTTGATCTGCCCCGTTCCGTCGATTAGATACCAGGTCGGAAAGCCGCGGATACTGTAGCCGGCGGCGACGGAATCGGTGCCCAGCAAAATCGGTACATTCAGCTCATGAGTGCGGGCGTAACGGCGCAGCACTTCCGCCGACGACCAGTCCAGCGCCACCAGTTGTATCGCCAGTTCCTGCTCGCTGTAGTGGTTTCTCAGCCACACCAGATTGTCCATGGAAGCGCTGCAGACTTCACACCAGGGCGCGAAAAAATACACCAGAGTCAGTTGTTCGGGCGCCGGCACCTGGCGGACTTCACCCGCCAGCGATGGGAGTCTGAACCGGGGCGCCTCGACAGCATCCGTCAGTCCCGAATCCAGCCACCATTGCAGCGCCAGGAAAGCCAGAATAACAAGGCCAATCTCTTTCAGGACCCGGACGGATCTTGCCCGTCGCGGGTGGGTGGTGGAGTCCGGTTTGGACCGGACCGGATCCTGCGGTGCTGTGGTCACCGGAAAAACTCCTCGGCGGGCAGGGGACTGGCGTCACTGACGCCCGACCAGCCGAATTGTTGCAGATCAATCCGTCCCTTCAGGACGGCCACGCCTTCGCTTTGCAGCAAGCCTTTCTGACGCTCGAAGGCCGGCTCGCCAATGGCAAAGGCGATCCGGCCCGGTTTGGCGATCACCCGGTGCCAGGGCAGGTCCAGGTTTTTCGGCGCCTTTGCCAGCGCCTTGCTGACCTGGCGGGCGTATCCGGGATAACCGGCCAGGCGCGCCAGCTCGCCGTAGGGTATGACCCGGCCTTCCGGAATCGTGGCGGCTACTCGCCAGATGGCTTCATCGAAAGCTTTCATGTCCGCCATGGGTAACCTGCCTCCGTCAGGGTCTTGCGCGCCAGTGCCAGTTGCCGGTCGCGCACCAGTATATGGTCGGTGTCGAAGGTGGAAAGGACGAAGATGGACACGCCCGCTTCGGCAAGGGGGGCAGCGATCCCCGCGAGTATGCCGGTGTCGGAAAAATCGAGTGGCCCCCGGACCGAAATCCGACGCCAGCCAGGCTCCTGGCGTTCGCTCTCCAAAGCAAAGTCCGCCGGCGCGACAATGGAGACTTCCTCAGCGGTGCGGGTTACCGAATACCAGGCAAGTCCGGGCAATGCCGGCGGCAAGGGCTGATCGGGCGACAGGCGATGAATGGTCAGCAGGCCTGCGGCGAGATCCAGAGTCCGTGTCGGGTTTGACGCCATCGCGAGTGTCCCTTGGAAGCTTGTAAATCTTGCCCGGCTCAGCGTTCGAGGCTTTTGATCAGGGACTCCAGATCCGCACCGTCAGCCTGATTGAACCAGTCCCGGATCAGGGCCCATGAAATGGAAGCCGAGGGCGGAATTTTCAGCGTTCCCGCACGCAATCCGTCGATGATTTGCGGTCGGCTGAACCAGTGCGCCTGTTCCAGCTCCTGATCATTGAGCCGGATCTCCCGGTTTCGTGCGCGGGCTTCGAAACCCAACATCAGCGACGCCGGAAAGGGCCAGGGTTGAGAACCATAATAGCGGATCTTGTCGACCTGAATGCCGCTCTCTTCATGTATTTCCCGGCGCACCGCATCTTCGAGGCTTTCGCCGGCTTCGACAAATCCGGCAAGCACGGAAAATTGCCCTTGATCCCAACTGGCCTGACGGCCGAGCAACAAGGCGTCATCGCGACTGACCGCGACGATAATGGCAGGGTCAGTGCGGGGAAACTGCTGGGTGCCGCAGGCCTGGTTACTGCAATAGCGGCTGTGACCGGCACTGCCGGTATAGGTTTGTGCACCGCACCGGCCGCAATGCTGGTGATTCCGGTGCCAGTGATTGAGCGCCCGGGCCTGGCAGCACAAGCGGGCATCCAGATCGGAGAGGGCGGTCAGATGGCGCTTGAGATCGTCAAACTCCCGGCCGTTCGATTGCCACTGGTCCGCCTCCCGTTGTCTGACTCGCAGGGCAAAATACCGGCGCTGGTCGTGCTGGCCCAGAAACATGAGGCGCTTGGTTTCGAAAGCGCGGTGTTGTAATGCTGTGCCGGACAACAGCACCGGCGCCAGACCTTCGCTGCGGTCAAACAGATTGAGCGCCCCGCACACCGGCAAAATCCGGGTATCCGGATGGTCAAGGGCGCGCCAGAGATCCCCGTCCTCCCGTTGCAGCGCCGACCGGTCCAGATCGGGGCCGGAGAAGGCAAAATGGCCGGGTTTTGCAGCAGTCATCAGTAAAAGGTCATGACCAGCAACAGGGTCGTTGTGGAGACTAGTAACCACAGGATAATGCCCTGCAACAAGGGCTTCAACGGCAGCTTGCGCAGGACCTCCCGGTGCAGGCTCGCACCGAGCCACAGCAGGGCGATCACAAACCCGGTCTTGGCGATGGTGATCAGCAGGGGGGCCAACTCGGCTATCGGCTGGATGAAGGTACCCGCAAGACTCGCCACCAGGAACAGCAGGATAAAAGGCGGTACCGAGAATTTGAATTTCTCTTCGCCCCGGCTGAAGGACAGCACCAGGACCAGCGGAATAATCCAGAGCGCACGGGCCAGTTTGGCGGTGGTGGCAATCTGCATGGCATCTTCGCCGTAGGCGGTGGCGGCGCCGACCACGGAACTGGTGTCGTGAATGCCCAGCGCCGCCCAGATCCCGAATTGGGTCTGGGTCAGCCCGAAGTAATGCCCGACAGGCGGAAAAATCAGCAAGGCGACGGCATTCAGTAAAAACACGATGGCCAGTGACACCACGATAGCCTGCTGGGGCGCGCGGATGGTCGGTGCCACGGCGGCAATGGCGCTGCCGCCGCAGATGGCGGTGCCGCTGGCGATCAAGGTTGCCAGCGGGCGCTCAATGCCGAGCAGCTTGCCAAGCAGCAGGCCGGCGGTCATGGTGGTGGCGATGACGCCGGCGGTCAGCCAGAAGCTGTCGACGGAGGTGGCCCAGAGTTCGGCGAGGGGCAGGGTAAAACCCAGCAGCACGACAGTAGCCTTGAGTAACTGGCTGCCCCAACGGGACAGTTGTGGGACGGGATTGCCGAAGAGCAGCGCAAAGGCAATTCCGAGGGCGAGTGCCGCGGCGGCGCCGATCCAGCCGATCAGACAGGCTGCTGTCAGCAGCAGCAACAAGGCAATTTTCAATGCGGGCATCAAGGGGATCCGGGCGTCGGGTAAGGACCGGCGCATCTTAACCCGGCCTGCCGGGGAAGGCCAGGTAACCGGTTGTTACAAATCCCGGATTGGCCATAATGACTTGGTGTTTTACTATACTAGAACACTAAGCTTGAACCCGGCCCTATTTTTCAGTGTGGGCCACAAACAGAGGCGAGGATGGATGAATCAGTGGAATGACGATCAACCTATCTACCGGCAATTGCGGGACCGGGTTATTGCCTCGATCCTCGATGGTGAGCTCGCGGAGGGCGACGCCTTGCCGTCCGTGCGCCAGGTGGCGGCGGAATTTCGGGTCAACCCGCTCACCATATCGAAAGCCTACCAGACGCTGGTGGACGACGATCTGGTGGAGAAGCGCCGTGGCCTGGGCATGTACGTGGTACCCGGCGCGCAGGAAAACCTGCTGCGTCAGGAGCAGGACAAGTTTCTGACCCGGGAATGGCCGGTCATCGTCGAGCGGATAAGGCTGCTCGGTCTGAGTCTCAAAGATTTACTTTCCACTAGCATCAACAAAGAGGGCAGGTCATGAGCCTGATAATCGACGCAAAAAACCTTAACAAGCGTTATGGCACGACCAAGGCGCTGGACGGTGTCGACCTGAAGGTCGAGAAAGGCCGCATCCTGGGCCTGATTGGACCTAACGGCGCCGGTAAGACCACTTTGCTCAAAGCACTGCTGGGCCTGACGTCCGTGGACGGCGATCTCTCCGTGCTCGGACTGGACCCGCGTACAAAGCGCCATGAGCTGATGCAGAAAATCTGCTTTATTGCCGACGTGGCGGTGTTGCCCCGCTGGCTGAAAGTCAGCCAGGCCCTCGAATTTGTCGCCGGCGTGCACCCCCGCTTTAATCGTGACAAGGCGGAAGCGGTACTGGCACACACCAATATCAAATCCGGAAGTCGGGTCCGGGAACTTTCCAAGGGCATGATCGTGCAATTGCACCTCGCTATCGTGATGGCGATTGATGCCGAATTGCTGATCCTTGATGAGCCGACCCTGGGACTCGATATTCTGTTCCGGAAGGGCTTTTACGAACAGTTACTGAATGAGTATTTCGACGAGGAGCGGACCATTCTGATCACCACCCATCAGGTCGAGGAAGTTGAGAACCTGCTGACCGACCTGGTGTTCATCAAGGATGGACGGATACTGCTCGATGAATCCATGGAGACCGTCGGCGAACGCTACACGGAGGTCAGGGTCCGGGCCGAGCAATTGGATAATGCCCAGGCCCTCGGGCCTATCGCCAGCAGAGAAGTCTTCGGAAGGCCGGTGTTGATGTTTGACAGTATTGAGCGCCAGCAACTGGCCGGCCTCGGTGAGCTGCATCAACCAAGCATCGCGGATTTATTTGTCGCCAAAATCAAGGGAGTCATCTGATGAACACAATGGTTAGCCTGCTAAAACGTGAGCACTGGGAGCATCAGGTGGCGTTCCGGTACCTGCCGCTGGTCCTGGCGGGATTAATGTTACTGGTTATGTTGCTGGCTTCAGTCTCGGCGGTCCAGGTTAACGCCCAGTGGGGCCACGGCTCCGACTCGGGGATGGAGGCTACCAGTTTCTCGGATATGCTGCGCGGAATGGAAGCTGCCGTACCGACTGAAACCCGCAATGCAGGGGTCCGCTCGGGGCTGCTGTCACTCGCGGTGCCCTTCGGCATTGTGATGGGATTTGTCAGTATTTTCTATTTTATTTCCTGCCTTTACGATGAGAGGAAAGATCGGAGCATTTTGTTCTGGAAGTCCATGCCGGTCTCCGACATGGCCGTCGTCGGCGCCAAGATCCTGACCGGCTTCCTGGTCATCCCGCTGATATTCTGGGTCGCGGCCCTTGTCACCCAGCTGGGTGGACTGATCATCGGAACCGGCGTCGCCATCAGTGCCGGCATCCCGGCCTGGAGCACTTTGTGGGCGCCCTCGCAGTTACCTTTACTTGCATTTACAGAGCTCGGCGCCTTTTATATTGCGTTATTATGGTTGGCACCGATCCTTGGCTGGTTTTTGCTCGTCTCTGTCTATATAAACCGGGCGCCCTTGCTGGCCGCGATAGTGCCGGTCCTGCTGGCCGCCATACTGGAAGGCTGGATCTGGCACAGCAGCGAACTGCTGAACTGGGTAGGCGAACGTTTTTCCGCGGCGGTGATGACCCTGTCGTTACCCATTGCCCGGATTGCCGCGGGACAGGGAGCCGAGTTGCAGGCCCTGACTGACGGCAACTGGTCAGCCGATACGACCCTGATCAGCATTATGGCCGAGCCGCAGTTCTGGCTGGGAATCGGAATATTCGCGCTTTGCGCAATCGGCGCCTGGTACATGCGCCGGTATCGGGATGAAAGCTGACAGCAGCCTGGTCCCGCACGAGGAGATGATCATGACATTGAACAGGAAGAGCTTGCGCGCCTTGAGCCATTTGAGTCTGGTAATCGGCATAACCATGATAGGCGTGGCTTATTTCGCGGACCCGCAGGAGGCGGACTGGTGTCCGGACCCGACCGCCCAGGCCTGGTCTCATTCGGTGATTGGCAACCTGTTGCGCTCCGCAAGCTACCGCCAATAGCATCCGGGAAAACTGAAACAAACAAGGCCCCTCAAGGGGCCTTTCGGCTGTTTGGAAAAGCCTCTCGCCACGAATCCAATCTGGTCTGTCCTGTTGCTTGCCTGTATCCTCTTTTTGTTGATAGACTGCTATGAATTTACGCCAGTGCTGCCGGGCTCCAAGGTGGTCACTGTAAATAAAATAACTCTAAACTCGCCTTTCAAGATCAGGGGGAAGGAACAGGTATGAAGCAACTCAATCCCGGTTTCCGGTTACAGCCGGCCAAAGCCCGACTCGGTAGACTTTCTGCAGCCGTCATAGTGGCGCTGACTGCTACCAGCGGTGCTCATGCGGTGGAATTTGACAGTGAAAATTTCGACGTGCGGCTGGATACCACGGTAACGCTGGGCGCCAGCTGGCGGATGGAGGATCAGGACGATGACCTGATCGGTAAATCCAATCTGTACCAGCTCGAGACAGGGCGTTCCATTACCGAGTTGTACGGCTCCGGTATTGTTCCTCCCGGCGCCTGGTCGAACAACAACGACGATGGCAACCTGAATTTTGACAAGGGCGATGCTTTTTCCCGGATCCTGAAACTGGTCAGCGAACTGGATATCCGCCAGAAAGACGGCGACTACGGTTTCTTTGCCCGGGGCCTCGGCTTCTATGATTTCGAACTGATGGATGAAGATCGGGAGTTCCGTGAACTTTCGGATCGCGCCATAGAAGATCAGGGCCGTGACATTCGTCTGCTCGACTCCTATGGCTGGGCCAACTTTGAAATTGGCGACCGACAGGCCCAGGTGCGACTCGGTAACCAGGTCATTAACTGGGGTGAGAGCACTTTTATCCAACACTCCATTTCCGAAGCCAATCCGGTTGATTTGCGCATCCTGCGGGCACCCGGCGCCGAACTGCGGGAAGCTTTCATTCCGGTTCTCCAGGGTTGGGCTTCCGTCGATTTGACCGACTCCGTAAGCCTTGAAGGTTTCTACCAGTTTGAGTGGGAAGGCGTGCAGGTCGATCAGCCCGGCACTTATTTTGCGACCCGGGATTTTCTCGGTGACGGCAGCGAAGGCAAGGTTGTGCACCTCGGCTTTTCCCAGTTCCCGGAAGGCACTCCCGGTACCATGGCGATACGTACGCCGGATCGCGAGGTTGATGACAATGGTCAATACGGCGTCAAGCTTGCCTGGTTCTCCGAAGGCCTGGATACCGAGTTCGGCTTCTATCACATGAACTATCACAGCCGGCGCCCGATCATTTCCGCCCGCGCCCACAACGGCGCTCAGGTGGAAGGCTTCCTGGAATTCCCGGAAGACATCAAGCTTTTCGGCGTCAGCTTCAACACTGCGACAGACTCCGGTATCTCCATCGCCGGTGAAGTCTCCTACCGCAAGGACGAGCCGTTGCAGATCGATGACGTCGAGTTGCTGTTTGCGACTCTGGAGCCGGTCGGCACCATCCCGAGCGGTACCAGCCAGATCCCGGGCGGCGCGGCTCTCGGTGAAGAGATTTCAGGCTATCGTCTGTTTGACACCTGGCAGGGCCAGGTCACCTTCACCAATCTGTTTGGTCCGACCCTTGGCGCCAGCCAGTTCCTCGCGTTGCTCGAGATTGGCGCCAACTACATTGAAGACATGCCGGGCCAGGACGAGCTCAGGTTTGAATCAGAAGGTACCTACCGTTCCGGTAATCCGGCCCGCGCAGGCATGGGTAATTTCGTGCTCGCGGCACCCGGCAGCACGCCGTGCGGATTTACCAATCCGGCCACCGGCGC
>JASBTO010000055.1 GCA_030148365.1 Kangiellaceae bacterium | reverse complement strand
GGCATGGTCGGCGCACCGGCCTGTGGCGATGTCATGAAGCTGCAAATCAAGGTCAACAAGGATGGCGTAATTGAAGACGCCAAGTTCAAGACCTACGGTTGCGGTTCCGCGATCGCGTCCAGCTCCCTGATCACTGAATGGGTGAAGGGCAAGACCCTTGACCAGGCGCAGGAAATCAAGAACACCAGCATTGCCGAAGAACTGGCCCTGCCACCGGTCAAGATTCACTGCTCGGTATTGGCGGAAGATGCCATCAAGGCAGCGGTGAAAAACTACAAAGACAAGCACGACAAGTAACCGGGTATGGCGATCACTCTTTCTGAAAAAGCCGCGCAACGGGTCCGGACCTTTTTGATCAACCGGGGTTCCGGTCTCGGCGTGCGTCTCGGCGTAAAGACTACCGGCTGCTCCGGCATGGCCTACCAGCTCGAGTTTGTCGACGATATCAATGATGACGATACCGTTTTTGAGGATCGGGGCGTCAAGATAGTGATTGATGCCAAGAGCTTGTTGTACCTGGAGGGCACCCATCTGGACTTCGTTCGCGAAGGCATCAATGAGGGCTTCAGGTTCGAGAATCCCAACGTCAAGGGGGAGTGCGGCTGCGGTGAAAGCTTTACTGTCTGAATCCGTATTTCCGGAATTTCCCTGATCATGTCACAAGACTATTTTTCCCTGTTCGGACTGGAACCCGGATTCCGCGTTGATAATGTCCGGCTGACGGAGAACTTCCGTCGCCTGCAACAGGCGGTACATCCTGACCGGTTTGCTTCCGCCTCTGCTCAGCAACAGCGCCTGGCGCTGACCCGCACCGCTGAAATCAATGACGCTTATGCCGTACTGCGCGACCCCTTGAAGCGGGCCCAGTATCTGCTGTCGACCTTACGGGGACTGGCTACCGATAACCAGTCAACCGTATCGGATCCGGAATTTCTTATGGAGCAGATGGACTTGCGGGAGAAACTCTCAGATCTCGACGAGCAGGCCGACGCGAAAAGCCTGAGCCGGTTTTCCGAAGAGATCGCCACCCGGCTGCAGGACAAAGAGGATCAACTCGCGGACGCTTTTGCGGATCCCGAAGATCGCTTGACCGACATCCAGAAACTGATTCTGCATCTGCAATTCCTGCAGAAGCTGCAGTTTGAAATCGAACAGAAAGAAGACAAGTTGTATCAATAATATGGCATTACTACAGATTGCAGAACCCGGCCAAAGCACCGCCCCGCATCAGCACCGGCTGGCGGCGGGGATCGATCTGGGCACGACCAATTCCCTGATTGCGACGGTGCGGAGCGGCCTGCCCGATACCCTGCCCAACGACGGGGGTGAGCATCTGCTGCCGTCGGTGGTGCATGTCACCGCGGACGGCGAGTTCAGTGTCGGCCGGAGCGCTCTGCAGTATGCCGGAACTGACCCGGACAACACCATCATATCCGTAAAGCGGCTGATGGGACGTGGCCTCGAAGACATGAGCGCCATCAGCAATTTTTCCGCCAATCAATTGGTCGACAGCGATTCCGGTATGCCCTCCATTCGTACTGCCGCCGGCGATTTGAGCCCGGTGCAGGTGTCTGCGGAAATCCTGCGCAAACTCGCAGACCGGGCGGAACAGGCACTTGGTGGCGACCTGACGGGTGTGGTCATTACCGTACCCGCCTATTTCGACGAAGCTCAGCGGCAGGCAACCAAGGATGCCGCGACCCTGGCCGGCCTGAAGGTATTGCGGCTGATTAATGAGCCCACCGCAGCCGCGGTTGCCTATGGTCTTGATTCCGGCGAACAGGGTCTGCACGCCATTTTTGATTTGGGCGGCGGCACATTCGATATTTCCATATTGAGACTCACCAAGGGCGTTTTCGAGGTGGTGGCCACCGGCGGCGATTCCGCGCTGGGCGGCGACGATATGGATCGGTTGCTTGCTGACTGGATCTGTGCGCAGGCCGGTCTGGAGCGGAGTGACAAGCGGCTGATGGCGGAGGTTCTGACCATTGCCCGAGGCGTCAAGGAGCAACTGACCGAGCATAACGAGGCAGAGGTCGCTCTCGGGGATCGCTGGCAGGGGTCCATTAGCCGCAGCGAATTTGAACAGCTTGTCAGCCCTCTCGTAGAGCGCTGTCTGCTCGCCTGCCGGCGTACCCTGCGGGATGCCGGCCTGAAGCCGAGCGAAATCGAGCAGATTGTCATGGTGGGCGGCTCCACCCGTGTGCCCCGCATCCGGGAAGCGGTGGCGGAGTTTTTTGGCAGGCCGCCGCTGACCTCGATTGACCCTGATCGGGTCGTGGCCATCGGCACTGCCGTACAGGCCAATATCCTGGCGGGCAACAAGCCGGATGCCGACATGTTGCTGCTGGATGTGATCCCGCTGTCCCTCGGTGTCGAAACCATGGGCGGCCTGGTCGAGAAAATCATTGATCGTAATACCACCATTCCGATCTCCCGTGCCCAGGAATTTACCACCTACAAGGACGGCCAGACCGCGATGGCCATTCATGTCGTGCAGGGAGAGCGCGAACTCGTGGATGACTGCCGGTCACTGGCCCGCTTTGAGTTACGGGGCATTCCGCCCATGGTGGCGGGCGCGGCCCGGATCCGGGTGACCTATCAGGTAGACTCCGATGGCTTGCTGGGAGTGACCGCAGAAGAGGTCTCCAGCGGGGTGAAGAGCACGATCCAGGTCAAACCCTCTTACGGCCTCTCCGACGAGCAGATCAGCGGCATGCTGAAAAGCTCCATCGAGCATGCCCGGGAAGACGTATCCGCACGCATGTTGCGTGAGCAGCAAGTGGATGCGGCGCGGGCCCACGAAGCCGTCACAGCAGCCCTGGCCGAGAATGGCGAGCAGCTGCTGTCCCGGGAGGAAATCCGCCGCATCGAAGCGGCGCTGGACAGCCTCGACCAGGCAGCCACCAGCTCTGATCCGGAACTCATCAAGCAAGCCATTACCGCCGTGGACAATTTGACCCAGGATTTCGCCGCCCGCCGTATGGATGCCAGCATTGCCAAGGCCCTTGTGGGCCAGGAACTAGACGAGATTTAATCTATGCCGAAAATCATCATTCTTCCCCATCCCGAGTTGTGTCCCGAGGGCGCCGAACTGGAAGCCGACACAGGCACCAGCATCATCGAGGCCGCCTTCAAGGCGGGGATCGAAATAGAACATGCCTGCGAGATGGCCTGCGCCTGTACGACCTGTCATGTAGTCGTGCGGGAAGGTTTTGATTCTCTTGAGGAAAGTGACGAGCTGGAAGATGATTTGCTGGACAAGGCCTGGGGCCTGGAGCCGGAATCAAGGCTGTCCTGCCAGGCGCTGGTCGGCGAAGAGGATTTGGTGGTGGAGATCCCCAAGTACACAATCAACCAGGTATCGGAGCGACATTGACATGGGACTCAAATGGACGGATTCGCTGGATATTGCGATCGAACTGGCGGACAAGCACGAGGATGTTGATCCGCGGCGGGTCAATTTTCCCGATCTGCGTAACTATGTACTCGGCCTTGAAGACTTTGATGACGATCCGGACCGGTGTGGCGAAAAAATTCTTGAAGCCATTCAGATGCACTGGATTGAGGAATCCGACTAATTCGGAACAGGCCGGCAAATTTATGCCGATTGTCTCTTGAATTCTCGGCAAAACACAGTATTATACGCGTCTCGCTCGGGTCGTTAGCTCAGTTGGTAGAGCAGTTGACTTTTAATCAATTGGTCGCAGGTTCGAATCCTGCACGACCCACCAGAATCCAAAAAGCCGCTCTTGAGCGGCTTTTTCTTTGTCCGGAAATTGTGCCGGCAGGCACAGCGGGATTTATCCCGCCTTTTTCAGATTGTCATCTTCGGCAGCGGGCTCGGGTTTGCCCTGCTTCTCGAATAACATCATGAATTCCTTCTGGTAGTGTTCCTTTTCAAGGCGCAGATTTTCGCTGATTTTCTCCAGCCGTTTGTATTCGTGGTCGAGCTTGGTGATCTTCCGTTCAGCGTCTTCGATCTGTCGTCCCTGTTCTTCAATTGTTCGAGCCTGGGTATCCTCGGCCTTTTTAATGTGTTCAAGGATACCGGCGCTGATTGACTCGGCAATGCGCCGTTGCATCTCGTCGAGTTGCTCTTCGAGTTCCAGGATCCGGTGGATCTTGCGTTCAAGTTCCTGCTGGTCGGACTCACTTTTTACATCGGCCCGCTCGCTTACTTGCTGGAGCTTGCTTCTGAGCAGATCCCGTTCGGTTTCGGCGTGATGTTTTTCGGTTTGTACAACTTCCAGAGTGGTTTCGATCTTGCGCAACTTCTCGAAGGTACGGCTGAATTTGGCCGCCTGATCTGAATCTCCGTCGTCAAGGGCTCTGAGTTTGTGCTTGAGGGCGGCATGGCGCTTGATCAGGGATTCGAATTCAGTGGCGAGTTCGTCCCGGTTGGCGCGGCTGACGCGCAGTTGGTGCCTGATGGCGGACCAACAGACAGCGATT
>JASBTO010000050.1 GCA_030148365.1 Kangiellaceae bacterium | reverse complement strand
GTTAAAAGCGATCAGGACTATATTGTGTCCGCTTTGTATCACTATCGGGTCGATGGCAAGGAATACGCTGGCAAGCGTATCTCCCCGTGGATATTCGTTGCTTCTCACAATGTGAAGGGCATCTTGCTGCAGCAGTTGAAGGCCGTAGAAAAATACCCTGACGGCAAAGTGTCGGTCTTCTACAACCCCGGAAAACCCGGGAAAAGCTTTCTGATTAAACCGGGGCTGGCCGGGATGCTGGTCACGCTGGCCATAGCGTTGACGCCGGGTGTTCTATATTGGTTGAGCTACTACAACTAATAACTCCTACAAGACAGGTGTCATTTGGAATACTTGACCTCCCTACAGCTTTGCAGGTTGCGCTTCCTGCGCTGGAACTACCGCAGCAAATCCGGAAAGGCGTTGCTACGGTAGCGATTTCTGCCTGAGTATCAGCGGTTTTTGCCAGTGAACTGCTGTTGCTTGACCTGAGCAGTGAAGCTCTTTCTGCAACTGTTACAGTTGACGACTTGCCCGCCGTTTGACAGCGTGATTTTGAAAGTGCCTACTGCCCCACATTTGGGGCACTGGGTTACACCGGTACCGTTTGACATGGTTTTGTTCCTGTTGTCGAGTTGAAATAATTGGACGAGCCTGCCCTTCGACAGAAATGGGTTCCTGATGGTGAAGGGCAAACAAAATGCCGCGTTATTTTACTTTTCATGCAAAGCGGCATGAAGTTTAATGGTACAAAAATCACCGGCCTACCGGCAAGGCTGCAAGAGTTTTTATCGGCTGGTGAGAAGCGAGTTTGAGTTTGGCTTTGTTGAACAATACTGAAAAGAATATGCGTGCACCTATCAGCTCCGACATCGGTCAATCCGGTCCATGAAAAGAAGAAACCTGCTTTTTGCCGGTCTGGCGACTGCGGGCCTGACCGTCGGCGGCGCCTGGCTGTGGCGAAACTTTGACGGCCGGTTGCGCAATCCCTGTGGTGCAGCCCTGCCGGCGGAAATCACTGACAGCGAGATCTGGCAGCGTATCTGGGACGGTCTCGAACCGGCCCGGATCTGGGACGTGCACACCCATGTTGCGGGCCTTGGTCACGGCAACACCGGGATCTGGGTCAATCCCGATACCCTGACCTGGCGACATCCGCTGCGCCGGGCCCAGATCGGATTCTATTTCAATGCCGCCTGCGTAGAGAACAACCCGGATGTGGATGTCGCCTACAGCGATCGCCTTGTCGCGATGACGGAAAGCCTCCCGCCCAGGATGAAACTGATGTTGCTGGCCTACGACTGGCACCGGGGCGGCGATGGCGAGCCCATCCGGGAGCACAGTACCTTTTTTGTGCCCAACCGGCATGTCCGCAATCTGGTCAGGCAGCATCCGCAGCGTTTCGAGTGGATGGCCTCCATCCACCCCTATCGCAAGGATGCCCTGGCGCGCCTGGAATGGGCGGCGGAGCAGGGCGCCCGGGCCGTGAAATGGCTGCCGCCGGGGCAGGGCATGGATCCCCTGTCTCCCCGCTGCGATGCTTTCTACCGGAAACTCGTGCAGCTGAAGCTTCCCCTGCTGACCCACGCGGGGCTCGAAAAGGCGGTGCATGGTGGCGATACCCAGAAGCTCGGCAATCCGTTGCGTTTGCGCCGGCCGCTGGATCTGGGTGTGACGGTGATCGTGTCCCATTGTGCGTCCCTCGGCGAGGGCGAGGATCTGGATCGGGGCAACGGCGCCCCGCGAGTCGCCAACTTCGAGTTCTTCAAGAGGCTCATGGGTGAACGGGATTATGAGGGTCGGCTGTACGGCGATATTTCCGCGGTGTTGCAGATCAACCGCCAACCGCGAGTGCTGAAAACCCTCCTCTCAGAAAGAGCCTGGCAGGATCGTCTGCTGCAGGGCTCCGATTATCCGCTACCCGGCGTCATGCCCCTGATTTCCCTGCACCGGTTGATTGCCGATGGCCTGCTCGACAAACGCTGGCAGCAACCTTTGCAACTCATTCGCGGGTACAATCCGGTATTATTCGACTTCGCCGTGAAACGCCTGCTCGCCTGGCGGGGCCATAGCTTTGACCCGCGGGTTTTTGAAACCCGGCGGGTTTTTCGACCAACCGATGAGCCATAGAGCAACTTCATGAACGCCAAAAACATCGTCCGCCGGCGCGCACCGGCCACCGGGCTCGAGGGCCTGTCACCGTTGCTGACCCGGATCTACGCCAGTCGTGGCGTCAGTAATGCGAGTGAGCTGGATCTGGGCCTCGGCCGTCTGGCCCATTTCTCCGGACTCAAGGGGATCGGCGAGGCCACGGAATTGCTGCTCGATGCCCTGCAGCGCCGCAGCCATATCCTGATTGTCGGTGACTTTGATGCCGATGGCGCCACCAGCTCTGCGCTGGCTATGCTGGCCCTGCAGGCGATGGGTGCGGCCAAAGTCAGCTATCTGGTCCCCAACCGTTTTGACTATGGCTACGGGTTGACGCCGGAGATCGTCGAGGTGGCCGCTGCTCGCAATCCCGATCTCATCATCACCGTGGATAACGGCATATCCAGCGTTGCGGGAGTCGAGCGCGCCCGGAAACTCGGGATCCGGGTGCTGGTGACCGATCACCACTTGGCCGGGGAGCAACTTCCGGAGGCCGACGCCATCGTCAATCCCAACCAGCCCGGGGATGGTTTTGTCAGCAAGAACCTGGCCGGTGTCGGGGTGATTTTCTATGTCATGTTGGCGCTCCGTGATCGGCTGCGGGAGAGCGGCTGGTTTGACAGTCAGGGCCTGGCAGAACCAAATCTTGCCGAGTTTCTGGATCTGGTCGCCCTGGGTACGGTCGCGGACGTGGTGCCACTCGACACCAATAACCGGATCCTCGTCGATCAGGGTTTGCGGCGCATCCGCGCCGGTCGCTGTCGCCCCGGCATTATCGCCCTGTTGCGTGCCGGTCGCCGCGAGCCTGAGCGGATCACGGCCGCGGATCTGGGCTTTATCGTCGGCCCGCGGCTCAATGCTGCCGGTCGCCTTGAAGACATGTCCCTCGGCATTGAATGCCTGCTTGCGGACGATCCCGGCCGGGCGCGAACCATGGCCATGGCGCTCGATGACATCAATCAGCAACGCCGGAATATCGAAGCCGACATGCAACAGCAGGCTCTGGAAATGCTGGAGCGGATCCCGGCGCCGGAGAGCGACGCGCAACGAGGGCTGTGTCTGTTCCACGAGGACTTTCATCAGGGCGTCGTGGGCCTGTTGGCGTCGCGCCTGAAAGAGCGCTGCAATCGTCCCGCGGTGGTGTTTGCCCGCAGTGACAGTGGTGAACTGAAAGGCTCGGCCCGCTCGGTACCGGAAGTGCATATCCGCGATACGCTGGCCAATATTGCCGCCCGCCACCCGGATCTGATCGCCAAATTCGGTGGTCACGCCATGGCCGCCGGTTTGTCCTTGAGCGCCGAGGGGCTGGACGCCTTTGCCGAAGCATTCGAGGCGGAACTGGCCCGGCAGCTCGGCGATGGGGCGCCGGCCAATGAACTGCTGACCGACGGCGAACTCGCGGCGACGGAAATGACCATGGCCACGGCCGAGGAGCTGCGCAATGCCGGACCCTGGGGACAAGGTTTCCCGGAGCCCGAATTCGACGGCGAATTCATCCTGGTCAATAGCCGTGTGGTGGCCGAAAAGCACCTGAAGCTGACCCTGCGGCCAGCCCCGGACGCACCGCTGGTGGACGCCATTGCCTTCAATGCCGATGTCGAGAATTGGGACGAGTCCTGCGAGCGCCTGCGCGCCGTCTACCGGCTGGATATCAATGTCTGGCGAGAGCGCAGCAACCTGCAACTGATCGTCTCCGATCTTGCGCCTCTGCAATAGACGATCCCATTGGGTACAATGAACGGACGCGTCGGCAACCGGCGTCTTGTCACAGGGCGTGAAGAGGACAACAGCTTATGAACGGCTTTGAACGGATTATTGTCGCGGTGGATCTGACGGAGGAGTCCGGGCAGGTTGCCCGTAAAGCCAGAGCGCTGGCGACGCCAGCTTCCCGCCTCAGTCTGCTGCACGTCACCGAGCCCATCAACTCCGCCTATTTCGACGGCTCGCCCTATGTGTCCGTCGCGGTTAATGTCGGTGCTTTCGACGAAGAAATCATGCGCCACAAGGAAGAGATCATGGCCAGTCTCGGTGATGAGCTGGATATTGATACTGCCGATCGGCATGTGTTGCGGGGCAAGCCTGCCTATGAAATCAAGGAGTTTGCCAAACAAGCGCAGGCCGATTTAATCGTCATTGGTACCCATGGGCAAAAAGGGCTGGGTTTGATCCTCGGCTCGACCGCCAGCAGCGTCTTGCATGGCGCTCCCTGTGACGTACTGGCAGTCCGGATTGAATAACTGAAGCCTGACCTTGGTGCCTGCTCAGTTTTTTTGGGGATAGCGGGGCGGAATAGCTTCACTGCAGGTGGTCGCGTCGCCGTTCCAGGTCAATCGCGTCACAATGCCCTGCTGGTCATAGGCTGCCTGGCGGAAACAGGTATTCTCTTCAGGGCCGCCGCCGACCGTGGTGCCGACGCTGCCAAACCCGCGGTTGCCGCCACCGCCCACCCCGACGGAGATAGCCGGAGAACTGGAAATCCGTCGTGACCGCCATTCGGCGTAGCGCACATCGTTAATGGTGCGCTCTCCGGTCGGCACGCCCCAGGCCTGAATCAACTCGTCGATGTGGGCGCCTTTCCAGGCACCGAGCTGGCTGTCAACCTCGGCGGGCGGGACGCCGGCGCAGGCGGTCAGTATCAGGGCGGCAAAAAAAGACAGAACAAATTTCATGGTCGGACTCCGGAACGGTTTATCTGTGCCACAGATTTTCGAGTTTACCACAGTGCCGGTAGCCCGCCGGGCGGTCAGTAATCCGGTTTGCGGGATGTCCGACTAGCCCTTAAGATAACGCCTGATCCTGCGCCGGACGACTGACCGGACGCTGATAATTCGAGTGACGAGGAATTCTGAATGGAAGAAATGGACAAGCTGATTACCACCACAACGGAACTGGGTATCGAGTGGGCGCCGCGACTGGCGACCGCGCTTATCGTCCTGCTGGTCGGCCTGTGGCTGGTGCGCCTGATCGACAAGGGCGTTCACCGGTTTTTTACCCGCAAAGCCTATGATCCGGCGCTGGAATCCTTTCTTGCCAGCCTGATCAGCATTGCCCTGAAAATCATGCTGGTGATCACCGTGGTCAGCATGCTGGGTGTGCAGATGACCTCCTTCATCGCGCTGCTGGGTGCCGCCGGTCTGGCCATCGGTATGGCCCTGTCCGGAACCCTGCAGAATTTCGCCGGCAGCATAATGCTGATGATTTTCAAGCCCTACAAGCTTGGCGACATGATCGAAACCCAGGGCCACACGGGCCGGGTTGATCAGATCAATATTTTCAACACCATTCTGAAGACCGCGGACAAGCGCACTATCATCATTCCAAACGGGCCCGTGTCATCGGATTCGATCGTCAACTACACCGATCAGGGCAGCCGCCGGGCCGAGATTGTGGTCGGGATCGGCTATGACGATGATATCGACAAGGCTAAACAGGTGATCCGCGACGTACTGGCCCGGGATGAGCGCATCTTCAAGGATCCGGAACCCTTTATCGGTATTTCCGATCTCGGCGACAACTCGGTGAACTTCGTCATTAGGGCCCACGGCACCGTCGATGATTATTGGGGCATTTACCACGACAATATCGAGGCCATCAAAAAGGCTTTCGACGCCGCCGGGATCAGCATTCCCTATCCGCAACGTGATGTGCACCTGTACCGGCACACCGACTGAGCCGTGGCCTGGCTTTTGAACCGGAAGCAGGGTCATGAGTGACCTCGTCTGGCACACCGGCGGCTGTCATTGCGGCCGGGTGCGCTTCCGGGTGCAGGCGCCGGTCCGGGTAGTGGTGAGGGGCTGTAACTGCTCGATTTGCACCCTGACCGGCTATCAGCACCTGATCGTACCGAAAGACCGGTTCGAGTTGCTGGCGGGCGAAGCAGAGCTGACCAGCTACCGGTTCAATACCGGCGTCGCCAACCACCTGTTCTGCCGTCACTGTGGCATCAAGTCGTTTTATGTCCCGCGCTCCAATCCTGACGGGATCAGCGTCAACTTCCGGTGCCTTCTGCAGGACGGGTTCGAGGCGGTCAGTTTCGAGGATTTTGACGGCCGTCACTGGGAGCAAAACGCCGGCGACCTGGCCCACCTGTCCCGCCCCGACTGACCGGTGACCTTGCTGGCGGCAGCCTGCCCCGGTACCATATCGCCCTTGAATATCTGGCCCCGCGCCCTGTTTTTCAGCCCAACCCCGCAGCGAGAGTCCATGAAAAAATTCCTGTTCGCCATACTTGTCAATCTGTCAGCTACTCTGCCACTGGCCGCCGCGCCCGCCGAGCGGGTCGACTATCGTCTCGAGATCACCGATCCGGTGCATCATCTGGCCCGGGTCGAGGTCAGCCTGCCGGCCACCAGTGAGGCCTTCCTGGATATCCACTTGCCGGCCTGGCGGACCGGTCGTTACGAAATCCTGAATCTGGCCCAGGGGATCCGGCATCTGGTTGCCACGGACGCCGGCGGCAATGCCCTGCAGGTCAAGAAACTCAACAAGGACACCTGGCGGATCAAGAATCCCGCCAAGGGCGCGGTGCGCGTCAGTTATGATCTCTACGCCAACCAGCTCGCCGAGCGGGTGCGTCATATCGACGCCAGCCATGCGTTTCTTGACGCCAGCGGCGTGTTTGTCTATGCGGAAAACTTTCGCGCCTTGCCGGCGACGGTCACCCTGAAGGTTCCGGATGGCTGGCAGTCGCACTCCGGCATGGAGCGGGGCGAGGCACCTCATAGTTTTGTCGCGGAAAATTACGATCATCTGGTCGACTCGCCCATTGAAACCGGCATCCACCAGTACCGCAGTTTCAGCGCCGGCAACCGGGACTATGAACTGGTGGTCTGGGGCGAGGGCAACTACGATCTCGACGCCATGGTCGAAGATCTCGTCAAACTCGACGGCATCGCCAAGACCACCTGGCAGGAATTTCCGTTTCGCCGTTATCTCTACATCGTTCACGCTACCGACGGCGCTCGCGGCGCTACCGAGCACGTCAACTCTACGGTGATCCAGCGGCCCCGGTTCCTGTTCGCCCCGCGGGAAGAGTACGTCAGTTTTATTACTACTGCTGCCCACGAGTTTGTCCACACCTGGAACGTCAAGGGCTATCGTCCCCAGGGCATCTACCGTTACGACTATCTGCGCGAGAATTATTCTCCGCTGCTCTGGTTTGTCGAAGGCGGCACCAGCTATTACGACGGCCTGCTGGCAGTCCGGAGCGAGGTCATCACCGGTCCGGAATTTCTCAAGGAGCTGGCCGAAGATATCGGCAAGTACAGCCAGAGGCCGGGCCGGATTTCCATGAGTCTGGCACAGGCGAGTTTCGATCAGTGGATTGCCGATCGGGGTGACTGGGCACAGAATTCCAGCGTCAATATCTACAGCAAGGGCAAACTCGTGTCCCTGCTACTGGACCAGGCTATCCGGGAAGCAAGCAATGACCGGCACAGCCTTGATGACGTACACCGTAGGCTGTACCGGGACTTTCCGGTCGCCGAGCGGGGCTACCGGGAAGCTGACATTCTCGCCATTCTCAAGGAGTTGACCGGTCGCGACTTTGATAACTTCTGGCGCAACTATGTCGCCGGCACCCGGGAGCTCGATTTCGACAAGGTACTTGGTTACTACGGACTTGAATTGGCGCCGCCAATGCCCGAGTCCGGCGCAGCGCCGGAGCCTGTGGCATGGCTGGGTATCAAGCTGAATTCGGCACCCGGTGGGGATCTGGTGCTGTCGGAAGTCTGGAAAGACGGACCGGCCTGGCAGGGCGGCCTGGTCGCCGGCGATCGTCTGATCGCGGTCGACAATTATCGCATTACTGCGGCCGACGCCGACTCCCGGCTGGCGTTGCTGCCCATCGGGGAGGCCGTGACCCTGCATATTTTCCGGGATGGTCAGCTCATGTCCGTCGAGGTCACCGCCGAAGCGGATCCCGGCGCCTTGACCATCACGCCGAAACAGGATGCCAGCCCTGCACAAAAGCGTCGTTACCAAAACTGGCTGGGCCACCCGATGCCGGATCCGGTACCGCCGGCGAAGGGTTCATGAATGAAGGTTTATCTGGATTTTCTCGGTTGCCGGCTCAACGAAGCAGAGCTGCAAAACTGGTCTGAAGCTTTTGTCAGCAAGGGTCTGGGGATCAGCCGCACGGCCACGGACGCCGATCTGGTGGTGCTCAACAGTTGCGCGGTGACCGGTGAGGCGGCCCGTAAATCGCGGCAGATGGTACGCCGTTATCATCGCGCCAATCCGGCGGCGCGGCTGGTGGTGACCGGTTGTTATGCGTCCCTGGAACCGGAAGAAGCCCGGGGCCTGATGGGCGTCGATCTGGTGGTCGCCAATGATGACAAGGAGGATCTGGTCGAACAGGCCGCCGCCTTGCTGGAATTGCCGGCCATGCCGGAAATGGCCACCGAGCCGGCGGAGCCCGCACTCTTTGCCCTGAACCGCGAGCGTGCTTTCATCAAGGTCCAGGACGGCTGCCGCTATCGTTGTACCTATTGCATCGTCACTATCGCCCGGGGCGATGAGCGCAGCCGCACCGAAAGCGACATCATTGACCAGATCAACCACCATTACTCGGAAGGTATCCGGGAAATTGTCCTGACCGGCGTCCACGTCGGCGGGTACGGCGCCGATCTCGGCAGCGATCTCAAAAGCCTGGTCACCCGCATCCTGAGCGACACCGACATGCCCCGGATCCGGTTCGCCTCGGTGGAGCCCTGGGATTTGCCGGACGACTTCTTTTCGCTGTTCGACAACCCGCGGCTGATGCCCCACATGCATCTGCCTCTGCAAAGTGGTGCCGATTCGGTGCTGCGGTGCATGGCGCGGCGCTGCAAGACGGCGCAGTTTTCAGAGCTGGTCGCCCGAGCCAGGCAGCAAGTGCCCGGTTTCAACGTGACCACGGATATTATCGTCGGTTTTCCCGGTGAGACGGATGAGGAGTTCGCCCGCTCGCTGGAGTTCATCGAGGCGACCGGCTTCGGACACATTCATATATTCAGTTTCTCGCCGCGGGCCGGCACCAAGGCCGCGCGCTTGCCGGGACAGCTGACCGGCGACATCAAGAAAGCCCGCAGCCAGCAGTTACATGCA
>JASBTO010000045.1 GCA_030148365.1 Kangiellaceae bacterium | reverse complement strand
AATGATCTCGCGACCATCCACCAGAAACATGGCCGGTTTGCTGATGCCGAGGGGCATTTTCTCGCGGCGATAGCCCAACCGGATCCGGTGCCGGGCGCCCTGCTGGGGCTTGCCAACAGCCGCAAATTCACCGCTGATGATCAGGATCTCGTCAACCGTATCGGCGGGGTCCGGCACCCGAACCCCATGGTCGGGGTCTGCCGGGACTTCGCGCTCGGCAAGATCCAGAGCGATCTGAAGAACTACCGGGAGGCTTTTGCCGCCTATGGGTCCGGCAATAAAGCTCAGAAACAACAGTTGCCGGCCTATCCCTGGCCCTCCCTGGACAGTCTGGTCGAGTCCGCCAGAGCCCTGACCCGCCATTGCCAATCTGTGGCCAAGCCCTCGACCGACAAAATCCGGCAACCGGTGTTTGTGGTCGGCATGCCCCGCACCGGCACCACCCTGCTGGAACAACAGCTCAGCGACCGGTTCGGTTTGCAGGCCCTCGGTGAGCGGGATCTGATCCAGGATTGCTTTCGGCAACTGCAAGGCTGGCAGAAACAGGGCGAAACCATCACCCAGACCCATTTGCAGCGGCTGCAGGACTGGTACCTGTCCGCGGCCGGCGTTTCCGGCAGCAGCGGTTTTGTCGACAAGAATCCGCTGAACTTCATGTTTGCCGGCATCATCCGGCTGATATTCCCCCACGCGCTGGTTATTCACTGTCGCCGGGATCCCTTCGATACCCTGCTGTCCAACTGGTTTCAGCTGTTTGGCCGCCCGGAGCTCGCCTACAGTTTCGATCTCGACGATTGCGCCCGGTTTTACCGCTTCTACAAGAGCGCCATGGCGGACTGGCAATCGCTGCTGGAGCCGCCCATGCTGACGGTCGACTACGAGGATTTGGTGACCGACACCGACGGGTTGCTCCGTGCGCTACCGCTGCAACGGCAGGAAGAGGCCGAGGGATCGGGATCCGGAGCCATCCATACCGCCAGCCTGTGGCAGGCCCGGCAGCCGGTGTACCGCGATGCCCTGCAACGCTGGCGCCGCCATGAAGTCGATCTGAAAGGCTTTATTGATCGCTATTACGAGGAGTTTTACGGTCAGGATCGGGCCGAAACTGGGTCCACAGATTGATGGCCGATCCGGCAACCACGAGCAGGGCGCCGATGATCAGCACCTGAAGTCGCAAGACCGGTGGGACCCGATCAAAACCCAGGTGCCAGTCGGCCATCACCAGCATAATCAACAGAAATCCCGCCAAATAGAAATACCGGGCGCGCTTTGGAACCGGCGCGAAGGTAACTTTCATGAGAGGGATCCCGCCCGGTAAACCTGCACTAACTCTTGCCGTCAAGATAGCCGAGGATAAAACAGGCGTCACCGCTGCAGAGGGTCATGGCTTCACGCCCGCCGATAGTGCGCGGGGTCGCCAGGGTGACGAGATCATAGAACAGCGGTCGCGAAATCAGGGCATCCAGACCGTTGCGGATGCGAATATAGGGTGCCGGCTCGCGGGTCTCGGGGCGAATATCGACCCGTAACGGATGTTTGGCGCCGGCCGCCACCCGGTTGTCGCAATTGTCTTCAAAGATCAGCAACAGACCGGCATCGGTTTCGAGTTGCTCCATGCGCACCGCCAGAAAAGGCGCGTCATCGACCCGGATTTTCAGCTTTTCGACCGGCGTCACCAGAAAGTACTCGTCACCTTCTTTGCGCAGGACCCGGGAAAAAAGCTTGATCAGGCGTTTGCGCTCGATGGGCGTGCCCTGATACCACCAGCTGCCGTCGCGGCGGATTTCCAGATCCATTTCGCCACAGGTTTCCGGATCCCAGCTGTGAACCGGGGGCAGGCCACTTTCTTCAAAGTCGCCGAGTCGCTTGTGAAGTTCGCTGAGGGCGTCGCTCACCCCAATCCTTTCTTGATCAGGTATTTGTAGGGGGCAGTGTCGGTCTTGGCGGCAACCAGCCGGTGGTCCATGAAGGTGCAAAATTGGGGAATGTCGCGGGTCGTGGAAGGATCATCGGCCTCCACCAGCAAGATTTCGTTATCGCTGATCTTGCGGACATTGAGACGAACCATCATGACGGGCTCCGGGCAGCGCAGGCCGGTTGCGTCCAGAAAATGATCAAATTGCTCGAAAGTAGTTGCAGACATGGTCACGATAATTCGGGAAAAACTGCCTAAATTTTAAGCACGTAGCCGCAAAAGCACAAAGTATTTATCGGTCGGGCGCCAGGGGCGGTCTCCGCCTCCCGACCTAATGCCTTGATATTGCTTATTATTACTGCATCCTCAAGAGGCCCTGTGCTACATTGGCAGACCGATATTTTTTCTCAGGATACGTTTATGCGCAGTCTTCTAGCCTTGTTACTGGCGGGGGTTTCCCTGCTCGCCAATGCCGAATCCGGATACCTGATCCACGCCGGCCGTCTGATAGACACCGAGTCGGGCAAGGTTCAGGAAGCCATGACCATTCATATCGACAACAACCGTATCACTGAAGTCACCTCCGGCTATGCCGAGGCCGGAACTGATCAGAAGATCATCGACCTCAAAGACCAGACCGTGCTGCCCGGACTCATGGACATGCACGTTCACCTGACGGGCGAAATGTCACCCCGGGCCTACACCGAAAATTTCTATCTCAATCCCGCCGACTACGCCCTGCGCTCCACCGTCTATGCCAAACGCACGCTGATGGCGGGCTTTACCACGGTGCGCAATCCCGGCGATGACGCAGACGTCACCATCGCCCTGCGCAGCGCCATCGAGAAGGGCTGGGTGCAAGGCCCGCGAATTGTCACTGCCGGCAAGAGTATTGCCACCACCGGCGGACACGCCGATCCGACCAATGGCGTCAATATCGCCCTGCGCGGCGATCCCGGTCCGAAAGACGGCGTGGTCAATGGCGTTGCCGAGGCCCGCAAGGCGGTGCGCCAGCGCTACAAGGACGGCGCCGACTTTATCAAGATCACCGGTACCGGCGGCGTGCTGAGCCTCGCCAAGAGCGGGCGCAATCCGCAGTTCTTCGAAGACGAAGTCCAGGCGATCGTCGATACCGCTCATGATTACGACATGCCCGTCGCCGTCCACGCCCATGGCGCGGAAGGCATGAAGCGCGCGATCCGCGCCGGCGTCGACTCTATTGAGCACGGCACCTACATGGACGATGAAGCCATCAAGCTGATGAAAAAGCACGGCACCTGGTATGTCCCGACCATCCTCGCCGGTAAATATGTCGCCGAAAAAGCCGCTGAAGAGGGTTTCTTTCCCGAGGTAGTGCGTCCCAAGGCCGCAGCCATCGGCCCCCAGATCCAGGACACCTTTGCCAAAGCCTGGAAAGCCGGCGTCAAGATTGCCTATGGCACCGACTCCGGCGTGTCTGCCCACGGCGACAATGCCAGGGAATTCATCTACATGGTCGAAGCCGGCATGCCGGCGATGGCCGCCATCCAGAGCGCAACCATCAATGCCGCGACCCTGATCCGGCGCCAGGACGAGCTCGGCAGCATCAAGGCCGGCAAGCTCGCCGATATCATCGCGGTCGACGGCAATCCCGATAAAAACATCGAAGCCATTCTGGAGCCGGTCTTCATCATGAAAGACGGCGCGATTTTCAAGCAATAGCCCGTCCCGCCTGACTTTAAAGCCCCTCGCTCGCATCTCGCGGGCGCGGGGCTTTTTGTTTGACGATAGTTTTTAACTAACAATCCGGTAGAAAGTCTAAAATTTATTTATGCGTAGGGCTATGGGAAGATGGCGCCATCGTTTCGAAAGCCACCAACGAATCAAGGAGCTTTTTCATGAGTAACACTGCCATTGATATCGGGATCAACAAGGACGCGCGACGGGAAGTTGCGGACGGCTTGAACCGGGTACTGGCTGATACCTATACGTTGTACCTGAAAACCCACAACTTTCACTGGAACGTGACGGGTCCCCAGTTCAACAGCCTGCACGCCATGTTCGAAGAGCAGTACACCGAGCTCTGGACGGCGGTCGATGACATCGCCGAGCGGGTCCGGGCCCTGGGCTTCTTCGCCCCCGGCTCCTACAAGGAGTTTGCCGATCTGACCGACATCAAAGAGGCGGATGGCGTTCCGGATGCGGCGACCATGGTCAGCCAGCTCGTTGACGGCCATGAAACCGTGGTTCGCACCTTGCGCCGCGCCCTGACGGCAGCGCAAAGCGCCGACGATGAGTCAACCGCCGGTCTGCTCGCCGACCGCCTGACCTTGCATGAGAAAACAGCCTGGATGCTGCGCAGCAACCTCTAGGCCACTACCTGCCCCTACGGGCAATCAGCTTTAATCTCCCCTCCTGCTTGCCAAAAGCAGTTAGCCGGACCTTCGGGTCCGGCTTTTTTTGTCAGGGACTGGTGTAGAAAGAAGCCGCGTCCCGCGGACCACTGAAAGCCATATGGGGATATTCGGACACCAGTTGCCGGAAGGTCTCGCCTCTCACCTGCACCAGATCTTGATGATCGCCGGCTTCGATATAGACCGGATCCTGCTCCAGCAACTGATCATCCACCACTGTCTCCATGTGAAAGGCATGACCAAGAGCCGGTATGGCGCCCGGCGCGCAGTCCCGGAACATGTCCTGCAACTTGTCTTCTTCGACCAGATGCAGATCCCGGTGCAGATTATTGCCGAGTTTCTCGAGATTGATATGGTTGCTGGCCGGCACCACGGCCATCAGATGCTGGCCTTCGTGGTCTTCCAGCACGACCGCCTTGGCCATCTGGTCGATCGGTACCTTGCCGGAAATCGCGGTTTCCCGGGCGCCTTCGCTGTAGGGATGATGGACGCACTCATAAGAGGCGTTTTCTTTTTCGAGATAGGACTTCAAAGACTCTGAAATGGACATTTGCGTTCTCCTGCCTGCAGGATGAAAGCGGCGGTTATGACCCTTTTTACGCCTTCATCCCGATCCTTTGATCGCAGCACCCTTCTCCGTCATGCAACCTGATCAGTATACGCCTGTCGGCAGGGCTTGCCGACATCGGGAGCGGCAGCAAGGCCGCCCTGGCCTCAGGCTTTCGGGATCACGTACAGATAGATGGCGAGGAAATGACAGACGCTCCCGCCGAGCACGAACAGATGCCAGATAGCGTGGTTATAGGGGATTTTCTCGATGGCGTAGAACACCGTGCCGAGGGTATAGACGATGCCGCCGGCGAACAGCAGCACAAGGGCGCCGGTCGGTACCTTGGCGATCATCTCGAATATGGCGACGATGACCAGCCAGCCCATCAGAATATAGGTGAACAGGGAGGCCCGCGGAAAGCGATCCCGGAAGAACACCTTGAAGAAGATCCCGAACAGCGCCAGGCTCCAGATCACCGCGAACAGTGACCAACCCCAGGCGCCGCGCAGATTAATCAGCAAAAAGGGCGTGTAGGTCCCGGCGATCAGCAGATAGATCGCACAATGATCAAGGACTTGCAGCCAGCCTTTGGCTTTTGGCGAACTGACGCCGTGGTAGAGGGTGGAGGCCATAAACAGCAGGGTCAGGCTGCTGCCATAGACGATGGAACTGGCCAATCGCCAGCCGTCATCGAGAGTCAGGGACATTGCGACCAGCAGAGTCAGACCGGCAATGCTCAAGACAGCACCAATGCCGTGGCTGACGCTGTTGGCGACTTCCTCGGCAAATGAATAGGCATTTTCGAGCAGGTGCGAGTGGTTGCTTTTATCCGACGGTCGCTCTGTTGTTGCGGTCATTACTTCCCCGATTTGAAAATTTGGTGACGCCTGAACCCTGGTCAGACCACAAAAGTATACCGGCGTTCACTGTTGCAGGCCAATCACACCAGCACCTGGCCCGCCTCGCCAAGTTTCCCGCCCCGTATTATGATTCCTTAACAACCGGACGCACGGAAATCTGTCATGGAAAAGATAAAAACCGTTGATGAATAC
>JASBTO010000039.1 GCA_030148365.1 Kangiellaceae bacterium | reverse complement strand
TTGTAGGCGGCTCCGCCGAACACGAGCAGCCGATCGGCGATGGGCGCGAAGACGGTATTGTCATAGGTATGGGCCGACGCCGGCGCCGCGTCGTGGCCGTCAATGGCCATGTAGTTGCCGTGCTCGTCCTGACTGATTTCGCTGGGCAGGGACGCGCGCTGCCAGAGTCGGGTATTGGCGTTCCACAGGTAGACATCATTGCCGGAATAGTTGGCATGACCGCCGCCGAAAATCAGCAGATGGCCGCGGTTGCCGTCCCAGGCGAAGGAACTCCAGGCCCCGATGATGGAGGATGGATCGGGGTTGCTGAGCCCTTTCAGGGGCCGCAGATCCGCGGGTGTCCAGACATCGGAGAAGTGATTGAGGTTGACCTTTTCCCAGTTGCCTTCGTCCATGGCCGAGACGATACCCAGCAGGTCCGGCAGGGCGGCACCGTGCACCGGAGGCGCCAACAGCGCTGCCGATTTGGTGGGCGCCGGGTAGGCGGCTGAGGTAGCGGCTTCCATGATTAGCCGGTACCGGAACTGCTTGCTGACGCCACGTTGATCGGTGACCTCTACGCCCACGCGGAATTTACCGGCGGTATGGGCCGTACCGGAAATCCGGCCGCTATGAGGATCCAGATGCAGGCCTGCCGGCAAGGCGCTGGTCAGGCTAAAGCGGTAAGGGGGCAGGCCGCCAAAGGCCGGTATCGAGGCGTCATAGGCACGTCCGGTGCGTCCCAGTGACAATTCCTTGCTGCCGGGCTGGAGGCGCTCCGGCCGGGTGCCGATATAGCGTAGCCGGACCGCGTCCGCCGGAAACTGGCCGGCCACGGTGGTAATCTGCAGGGTCTGCTCCTGTCCCTTGTGGCCTTGAAACGCCCCGAGGCTCTGCCAGCCGCCGGCAATTTCATTACTGATCCGGTGTGCGGCGCTGGCGCCCGGCAGGATAATATCGGCGCTGGCGGGCGCTTTCAGGTAGGGCATCCACAGGTAGAGCTGATAAAAGCCCGTGGCGGGCAAGTGGAACCGGTACTCCAGCTGGTCACCGGGCTGGCCGCTGGAGAGCAGGGTTTGCTCGTCATGCTGCAGGTACAGGCGGGCGGCGTGGAAGTTGCCATGGGTCACTGTTGCAGACTGCTCTCCGACAATCAGATTGGCAGGCTGGCGGTCGGCGGCAAAGCCGGCACCGGACACCGATAGCAGTGTCACCAGACCGCCCAGCATCACAGCGGCAAAGAACCAGCGGGTAACACGGTAATTCATAATCAGGCTCCATCAAGGGATAACAGGTTCGAGCAAAACCGGGTTCCCTATATGAAGCAATAATCGCGCCTACTTTGAGAAAGCAGCCGGGTTACAGCCGTCTGAACAGGTCAGACGCACCGACCTGCGCGGGTGCGGGGTGAGACTGTAAAAAAAACTGACAGTCCGGTGGACGGGCTTCAGGCGTCAGCAAAAGCAGTGTCGTGGAGGCTGCGTCCGCCGAGTTTCTGTATGTGATCCTGGTACCAGTAGCCATTGGTTTCCAGAATGATCGGGCCAGTGTCCGTCAGGGCAATGTCCCAGCCAAAGGTGCGCGCGAAGGGCAGGGACTGGTGGGCCTGCCGGCAAAGATCGAGGGTTTCCTGCCACCAGGGTAGCCGGAAGCCTTCGATTTGTGCGCCCGTATCCGGGTGCTGGCTGAGACCCTCGTGACTGCTTTCGCCAAAGAGTTTGCCGAGCACGCCATCTTCCACCCAGGCGGCCAGCCCACCGCCGGAGGTGTTGTCGATTTCACCGCCTCCCACGCCGATCCTGAAGATGGCCGCCAGAATTCTGATGGCGCCGGATTTGTCGCGCAGGGTAATCACCCGGCAGGTATTGATGGCGTTGGGATAGAGTTCGCTGATGGCCTGGTGCTGGTGGATCTTGTCCTGGATCAGCCAGGCATGGGATTCCGCGGCCAGGATTTCACCGAGTTCCCCGAGTGACATTTCGGCGCCGGAAGCGCGAACAAAAACCGGGCCGGGTTGCACGGTTTCGATCACCATGACGCTTTCGCCGCGGCCGCCGGCCACTGGCTTGATGACTACCGGGGCGTGTTGTTCGATCAGCGTCGCCAGGCGGTCCGGATCCTGCAACGATCCCGCCGGGCTATAACCATAATCGGCATGATAGACGCCATGACATTCCGGGACGGGCAGCCCATGGCTTTTCATATAGTGGAAAAAAATCCATTTGTTGAATTCCACCATGCCGGAGATTTGCGGATTGACTTCCTGCATGCGCTGCCGGAAGTCCCGGTTCGACATGAAGTCAGGACGTTCCTCCAGATACAGCCGCAGAATATAATATTGCTGCTCCTTGAAGCCGCGCAGCCGATAGCGAAGAATTTCCGCGACCTGCCGGGCTTTGGATTTGCCCGTTTGCCGCTGCACCTGATCCCCGTACTCATCGACCAGTTGGCGGATGAGGCGATATTTCTGACGTATTTTTCCAGGCAGGTTCATGACGGTTTGGTCCGGAACAGGGAGGCTAGTTGTTCTTTAACATATCTGCCGAGGGCGATCCAAAAAATCCGTCGGTCGCCCGGGAAATTCAGATCCGAATGCAGCGACGGGCGCAACAGATTGACCAGAAACTTTCCGGACTCGCGCAGCTTGTGCCCGGCGGGTACTTCCGGATCCTTGAGCAGGGAGAGCAGATAGCCGGTCTCGTTGGGTACCAGCAGCCAACTGGTCGCCGTTTGCTGCGATCGTGCAGGACTTTCCGGTACACCCGTGACGGCGTCAACGAGAATGCGCGGGAAGTCGACACCCGCGAACAGGGCGAGGTGCAGTGACTGCCAGAAGCGGGCGTTGACTTCGATCAGGTGGAACTCGTCGGTCGCCTCATGCCAGCGGTATTCGAACATGACCACGCCTTGCCAGTCCAGATGCTCGAGGCGTGCCAGAGCGTCTTCATATTGACCCTCATGCCACCAGGTTTCACGCAGCGAGGAGGTGCCGCCCGTGTGGGGGACTTCGTGGATGCAACGATACATGAAACGGCACAGGATCCGGCCTTGCCAGCGGATCAGAAACACGCCCGTACCGACTCCGGGAATGTGGCCCTGCAGGACCAGTTTCCGGTAATGTGAACTGACGGATCTCACGGTTTCGAGACCGGGGCCGTCTGCGTTGATGGCCTGCACGGAAGAGCCGTGCCCGTGGTCATCGCCGAGCAGGGCGTCGGTCTTGATATACAGACGTTTGCCCAGTGCGCTCAGGTCCGGAGCCGGTTGTTGACGGTCAACAATCGCCAGCGGAGGCAGGTTGTTTTTCAGGGCCGGCGGGCTGTCAGGCCTGAGATAACTTTCGAATAATTCAGCCTTGCTGAGACCCCGTCGCAGGGTGGACAGGTCGCTGGACAGCGGCAGGTAACGGGCATAACGATCGACATGATCGATAATGGTTTCGAGGAAGCTTTCCGAGTAGATAATCAGGCTGATCTGCTGCTCGCTGATAGTCGCATCCAGCCACAGCAGAAAGCCTTCCCGATCCGCGTACGGCGGACACACCAGGGCCCGGTCGCAGTAACGTGAGCGGAAGCCCAGGGCATCGCCGGAGGCAGAGGCCGCCAACACCGGATAGCCGGCTCTGCCAAGAGAGCGGATTACGCCAATCGCGCCGACGGCGTGGGCGTCTACGACAAGAATAACGGGTTTGTTCATCCGCTTGTTTTTATCACTTTGCAGATGCTGCTAGTATAATGATCGCCCGTCAGGCGACAATGCCTCCATGCTTTTGCAGTCAAGGGCTTCCCTCATATCATGAATTTCCGGTCGTCGTTTCTGAAGCTGATTTTCCGGTCGTCCGGTTTGCTTTTTTGTCTCGCCCTGCCGGCGATCACCGACGCGTCGCTGCCTCGTCAATCCCACGAAAAACTGGCGTCCGTATCCGGGCTTGAAGCCAATCATGCCACAGATTTACCGGCGCCGGCTATTACCGGGAATTTCAATGCGACAGCGCGGCAATTCCGGCTTGATGAACGGGGGCCGGGGTCGCGGGACTTCTCGGTAAAAATGGTCTGGTCGCCGACCCGGGAAACCGCGCTCTTCGCCGGCGCCAATCACGGCGCGCCCCATCGTCTCAATGATGTCTGGGAATACAGCCTGGCGAAAAACAGCTGGCATTTGCTGTACGCTCCCGACCCGGACCGTCCTTACAGCGGCCTCGGCAAGAACCCGCAAGGCGTCTACGCCGAAGCCGGTATCCTGCGGGAAGCGCGGGGCGGGCCGGCGGTGCGCGGGCATACCTGGTGGGGACTCGCCGTCGATGAAAAGCGCGATCAACTGCTGTGGATGAACGCCTGGGTCGGCGTCGACAAGGCTTTCGAGGATCTAGATCTTGACCCCGGGGATGCCTACGCCGGTCCGCCGCTATGGAGCTTCGACCCCGGCACCGGGAAATGGCGGCCGGTGATTACCGAAGGGCCTTACCCCGAAGCCGGTTTCGGGGGCGCACTGACCTATGTGCCGGATCGGGACAGTTTCATCTGGTATATCCATAACTGGAAAGCGGCCGGTCTCTGGGAATACTTTCCGGGGGAAAACCGCTGGCGTGCCCTGCTGACCAGAAAGGCGCTCAAACAATACCGCAAAAAGTCCCGCAAGGCGCCCGGCGAAGAACTGGTCATGGTGCATGATGCGGCCGGAAACCGCCTGATCGCCCAACAGGGGCAATCGACTTTTCATTTCAGTTTCGAGGACAGGCAATGGCAGGAAATGGCGACCGACGGTCCCTTTGGCCATGATGCGAGATCCCCCGCCTGGTACATGCCGGAGCGAGGGCAGGTGATCCTCTGGCATCGCCGGCAGCATCAGCTGTGGACCTATGATCCGCAGACCCGCCATTGGCAGAAACTGCAGCCGGAAGGCCCTGCCATGCCGAGAGCCAAGGGCAGGCTTGGCTACTTTGATCCAAAGCGCGGGGTCTTTGTTATCATGGCTCGGGATCGGGTATGGGTTTATCGTCCACCAGCAAAGGAGTAAGTGATGCAGGGAAAGGCCAGGAAACGCCAATCCGCCGCCGGGTGCTGGCGGGCTGTCTGGCTGACGGCGGCCGCTGCCGGGCTGCTCGGATACGGTCACGCCCAGGCTGCCGACGGGCGCGATTTTGACAGCCGCTGCAAGTCTCCAGGCGTTATTCTTTGCGATCCTTTGGACAAGGCGCCCGTGACCGGCACGGCCATCGACGCGTCAACCCCCAATCGCACTTTGCCGGAAGCCCTCGCCGGCGAGTATCGTGACTGGCGCTGGGCAAATGCCGGATCCAGCAAGGTCAAAAACCCGGCGGTCATGGATGAGTCCGTCAAGGTCTCGGGAAGTGGCTCATTGCGCTTTACCATCGGCTCCCGTGGCGATGCCAATGACGCCGGCTACCTGCAAATGAATTTCACCCCGGACAACTCAATCCAGTTCGGTGAAAACTCCACGTTTTTTGTGCAATGGCGGCAGCGGTTTTCCTGCGATCTGCTGTTCACCGACTGTGATCCGGGCAGTCCCGGTTATCGACAGGAAAGACGCAGCTACAAGAGCAAGGGCAAGAAGCCGACGGCCCTGAAACTGGTGATCATCAATGCCGGCGATCATGCCCGCGCCCAATATCCGGTGCCTTCCTGCACCAACACCCATATCGTCGTGGTCCACGGCGCTGATCATGCCCTCTCCGGCTACCATTCCTGCGGCTGGTATAGCGGTTTCGGGAAAAACCTGAAGGCGCGTATCGGCGGGTCCCGGCAACTGGATCGCCAACCCGGCGGTAACAACCACTGCATGCGGATGCTGACCGGGCCTAATCGCAAGGCGGGCTGGAATGACTCGGACCCGGACTGCATCAAACTGCATGCCGATGAATGGATGACATTCCAGGTGCAATTGACGACCGGTCGTTGGCAACCTGAGCGCAAGGGACCCAAAACCAGCAACTTCAAGCTTTGGGTCGGCCGCGAAGGCGAGCCGTCCCAACTGACCATCGATGCGGATTTTTATAACCGCGGGCCGGGGGACGCTGACTATCTTCAATACGGCAAACTCTGGCTGGTCCCCTACCTGACCAAAAAGGACCCGACCGAAGTCCATCCCGACGGCCACACCTGGTATGACGACATCATTATTTCCCGCGAAAAAATCCCGGATCCCTATTAGGCCTTTTGTTTGACGTCTTGATCGTCCCGTCCCGCAAGCTGACGCCAGTGCTGCGCCAGTCGCTCCTGCTCCGGCGTGGGTTCGCGAATTTCGGAAACCGGAAACGAGATCGGGACAGCCCGGCGCGACGCCAGCCTGGCGCCGGTGTGGGCCAGGTAGGCGTCGGCAATATCGTCAAGGCAACGACGGGGATCCCGGCACAAAGCTTCGTAGGACAGACTGTAAACCGCGCCTGAGGGCAGCCCGGCCGTATATTCGGCAATATCCTTTTCCATATAGAACACCTGCTCACAGACCTGCTCGGCGGGGGGCTTCGAGCTGATCGCCTGATAATTGCGCGGCTTCACAGACAGCCAGCCTTGCTCGTCGCCGAGCATATTCCGGCGGCCCTTGAGGATGGAATGGGCAGTGCTGACCGGATCCCGCGTGATATTGACGAAAAATACATTCGGGAAAAGATCCGCGAGCAGCGGCATCCGGGCACTGTTCTTCTGCCATTTGTTGATAAAGGGGCAGTCGTACATCTGTTGGAGCCGGCCAATGGTTTGCCGGATCCGGGTTCGGGTCTCCGGAGCAACGTCATCAGGCAGTAAATGATCCGGATCGCCCGGCAGGTACAGATTCCAGAAGCGCCAGGCCTGGGCCGGATCCCGCCAGGCGGCATACTCGCCATAATGGCTGCGGTAGTTGTCGACCGGGTTACAGCCGCCGAAGCGCCGGCTCAGGGCTGCCACCGCCAGCGGGGTGTCGGCGAACCGCATCATCAAATTGGACAGGTAGCAGACCTGGAATCGGATCGTCATCAGCTTGTAGAGCAAGGTCGAACCGGTGCGGGGCGCGCCGACGATAAACAGCGGAGCATGTTCGGCCTCAGATTGATAGCGGGCCAGCTGGCGGGCTTCGGCCGCATCCAGCAGGGGCGAGGTTGCCGAGCGGAGCAGCTTTTTGGCGGAGCCAATCATTGTGCCCGGCATGCCGTCATGACTGCCTCGAGTCCGGGGCTGATGCCAAATCGGCGGCAGGACCCGGTGTGAGCGCATGCTCGTCGAGGGCCGAAGGGCGGGCACTTTGCAGGCGTGACAACAGCACCCGCGCCAGGAACCGGTCCGGCGTCTTGTCCCAGGAGGTGAATCTGGGTAGCTGAAACAGGCTGTCCCCGGGGCCGGCGGCACCCTGCGCGGTCGTCACCGCGCCCTCGAAACCCGACTCCTTGAGCATCCGCACATGGCTGGCGTCGTAGTCAGTGCCGGGTTGACCGTTGGGGTAGGCAAACCAGGTGATCGGCTCGCCGGTTATGGATTCGAGGAGTTCCCGGTTGGCGGTGATTTCCTTGCGTGCAACTTCAGGCGCCAGCCGAGCCAGGATGGGATGGCTGTGGGTATGACCACCGATGGTCATACCGGGGATGGCGGCCAGCGCCCGGATTTGTGCGTCCGTCATCATCAGGGCCTCACAGGCGGGCAGATCAGGACCGAAGGTCGCATTAATGGCGGCTTCCCGGTCCTGCCACGGCAAGTATTTGATGGCGTTGATCAACTGCCAGGCCGCCCGCTTGCGCTCGGTCACATCGGTCAGGGGCAGAGTGCCGAGGCTGGCGGCGGACAGGTCAATCCGGGCGGCGTCATGGAGCCGCATGGATTCGATGATTCGGTCATTCCACATGCAGCCGCCATCGCGGAAGGCGGTGGTGACAAAGAAAGTGGCCGGCAGGCCCCGATCCCGGAGCATGGGCGCGGCGACGGTGTAGTTATTGGCGTAGCCGTCGTCAAAAGTAATGGCGAGGGCCCGTGACGGCAGGCTGCCCTGCTGCAATCCGCGCGCACCCTCGGGCAGGGACACCACCTGGAAACTGCCCTGTATCCAGTCCAGCAATCGCGAGAATTTCTGGCGGGTCATGCCCGCCGGGAACATGGGATCCGGTTCCGGCAGCACCCGGTGAAAGGTCAGGATCGTCAGGCGCGGGGCAACGACCGACGACAGGGTCAGCCCGGCTCTCAGCAGGCGGGTGACAGCAGTCATGCGTCGGGCGCCCGTTGATGGCCGGAAGTCCTGCCGAGCAGGCGCCGCAGCAGCGGCTTGAAACCGCACAATTCCGCTTCGAGTTCGATGGTCGGCAAATCCTGCTTGTCGAGTATGCGTTTCAGGGCCAAAGGCGGCGTCTGCGCCGTATTGAGGCCGGGGTCACAGGTGGTGGCAGTCTTGATGCCGAGCGACGCCAGCAGCGGCAGGTGGCCTTCTGACCATTCGCCGCTGGGATAGCAAAAATGTTGCAGGGGTGTCGTGGTCAGGGGCTCGAGACACTCACGGTTGTCGCTGACTTCCCGGTGCACGAGGGCTGCGTCCAGAGGCAGGGTATGACGATGGGTATGTAACTGTACATCGAGGCCGGCGGCTTCCAGTGCGCGGATTTCTTCCGGAGTCATGAGGGCGAACAGGCGCTGTCTGAGGATCCCGTCGAGATCGACGCCCAGCCGGTTGGCGAGGTCAACAAGCAGTTGCTCCCGTCCCGCATTGTCGAGCAGCTGCTCGCCTTGGCCGATCAGATCCTGCATGGCTTGTGTCCGGTTTGCGGTTTCATCCGTAGCCGGGGCTGGCATCTCCGGCATCAGTCCGGCGAGATCAGGTTCAGCGACGTCGCTTTTCCAGAACAGATACTGGACGAGCAGGCGGAATACCGGATGCTGGTGTTTGACGTAATAAGAGGTGACATACACTGTCGCCGGATATTGATATTCCTGCAACACGGGAGCGGCGCTGCTTGCGACACTGGCAAAACCGTCATCAATGGTAATCACGACCGCCTTCTCCGGCAGCTGGTGACTGCGCAGTCTGGTGACTGCTTCGTCGAGGGGCAGGACGGTGTAGCCTTCACGGGCAAGCCAGTCAAGGCGGGCGCGAAACTTTTCCGGCGTCACATACAGGGCCGGCCGGAACCTGTGTTCGTCCGCCTGGGCAAATCCGTGATAGCAAAGTATGGGCAGGGTTCCGCGCGAGTGTCGCGCCGCGGCCCGGAACAAACCCATGGTTTTACATCCGTAGTAGAAGGTTCGCTTGGCCCACATAGTTCCGTTATGCAATCAGACTTGTCTGCGAGTATAGGGTTGCGCGCCAGCCCAGGCAACGCAAAATCTTGCTGCCGGAGAGGCTACTTGCCAGGAATCCGGGTCCAATGGTAGCCTTGGCTTTGAGTGTGTATGCTGCGCCGGAGTTGGCGCCACCCGGGAAAAATTTGGGGCATACAGACAGAATTCACGAGGGATCAGGGAAAAGAGCATGCGGATTCTGATAACGATTATATTATTGCTGGCGTCTTCAACACTTCTGGCTTTCGCCCAGCCCGGTTACGTTTCGCTGAACTGCGGCGATCCCTACGATACTCTTCATGGTCCTTACGATTACGCGGCGCCGAGTGCGAAAGCGCGGCAACAGTTACCCCTCGTTGAAGCTTACCACTTCACACGGGTGACCGAGACCCTGGGCAAGAGTGACCGCGTTGCCAAGCACTACGGCAATCTGCATTACACCTTGCGGGTTTTCCCGAACCATCATCGCGCCCTCAATACCCTGTCCCGGCTATCAAGGCTGGCGCCAGTGCCGCCCGGCAAGCGCGACAGCGTCATGCATCCGGACTGTTACTTCGAGCGCGCGGTCAAATTCCGTCGCGATGATGCGGTGGTGAGGCTGCTGTACGGGATCCACCTGCATATGCAAAAAAGAATGCCGGAGGCTCAGAAACATTATGAAAAAGCTCTGGCCATCGAACCCGATTATGTGGAGGCGCACTACAATCTCGGCCTGCTTTATTTTGACATGCAGCACTATGACAAAGCCCGGGAGGAAGCCAAGTTCGCCTACGAGCGAGGCTATCCACTGGACGGGCTGAAAAATAAACTTTCGAAAGTTAAGCCCTGAATCCGGTTTTTCAGGCCTGGACCCTTTGTCACCGTCCCTCTGGCAAGGCCGGCAAGGTGGGTTGGCCTGCAGGAGCAAGGCAGTGATTTCAAAACAAAAAATGGGGAAATAAGCGCAATGCGAGCGAACCGGCGCCGTTCCGGCGTTTTCCCGGCGACACGTAACCCTGATATGAATTGGCTTCGGGACTTGCCGAGCCGGTTGTTTGTGGGCATAGTCGCGTCAAATTACAGAACCTGACCGGAACGGTTGACCACTATTATGGAGACTTCAATGGACACCCGGAGCATCACAGCAACGGTAACCTCGGTGCTCGCGGAGGTGTTGTCGCTTGACCGTGACCACCATGAATTGCAGCCTGACACCATGTTGCTCGGCAATATTCCTGAATTTGATTCCATGGCCATTGTGTCGGTAATCACCGCGCTTGAAGAAGAATTCGAACTTGAAATTCCCGATGAAGAGTTATCCGCCGAGGCTTTTGAATCGGTAGCGTCCCTGTCGGAGTTTATGCAACAACAACTCGAGTCTCAATGAGTCGAGCCAGACTCGAATGTGAGTTCTGGCAAGGCCAAAAGGGGGCGCTTTATTGCCAGCGCTACCACCCTCATGACATGACCGGGCCGGTCGGTTCGGTCGTTATGCTTCCCGCCTTCGGCGAGGAGTCCAACAAGTCCCGCCACCTTGTTTCCGGCCTCGCCAGACATCTGGCGGGGATGGGCTATCTGGTTCATCTACAGGATTTTTACGGCACTGGCGACAGTGAAGGCGAATTGCAGGATGCGGATACGGAAATCTGGGTGCAGGACCTGGTCGACTATCTGGCCGGCCAGGACCACGCCGGGCCCCGGGTGCTGATGGGTTTCCGGTTGGGTGCGTCTCTCGCCGCGCATTGGCTCGCCAAAAGGCTGGTGGAACCCTCCCGCATGGTGCTCATAGAGCCCGTGGGCAGCGGCCGACGTTACCTCGATCAGTTTCTCAAACTGAAACTTGCCGGCGCCTTCGGGCCGGACGCCGGAACCGTTGCCGATTTACGCGGCCAACTCCTGGCAAATGGTGCCCTGGAAGTCAGTGGCTATACCCTGACCCCGCCGTTGATCGCAGGGATCGATGCCACGGAGCTTGGCAACGACTGCCCGCCACCGGGCGTGCAGGTCGATATGTGCCAGCTATCTTCCGCGGAGGGGCCACCTGCCGCTCGCCTCAAAAAGGTGGCAGAACAATGGCAGGCTGCCGGCGCACAGTGCCGGGCCCTGCGGGTTCGCGGCGAGGCCTTCTGGCGACAGCAGGAGCTGGTACCCGTCGCGGACACCATCGCCGATATTGGCCGGCTACTGGAGTAACTGCTGACTGTGAACAAAAGGATATTGGTCATAGCTTTTCATTACCCGCCCATTCAGGGCAGTACCGGCGTTCACCGGACCGCCAGCATGACCCGTTACCTGCCGGAACTTGGCTGGCAACCCGTGGTACTGACGGCAGATACCCGCGCCTATCCCCGGATTGTGGAAAACCCTGAAGCGGATGCTGACAATGTCTATCGTGGCTGGGGCCGGGACACGGCAAAGTCCTTTGCTATTCGGGGCTGGTATCCCCGGTTCCTGACCTTGCCGGACCGTTGGCAAAGCTGGGCGATCGGCGGCATCCGCACAGGCCGCAAACTGATCCGGAAATTCCGTCCCGATGTGATCTACTCCACTTATCCCATCGCCACCGCCCATCTGATCGGGTTGCACCTGCACCGGGCCAGCGGCCTGCCCTGGATTGCCGATTTCAGGGATCCGATGGCACAGGAGGATTACCCGGTGGACCCGTTACAGCGCAAGGCCTTTTTTGCCCTTGAGAAAAGGGTCGTCCGGGAAGCCAGTCTGTCCCTGCTGACCACGCCGGGAGCGTGCCAGTATTATCAGGCGCGGTACCCGGATCTTGCCGGGCGCTTTGTGCTGTGGGAAAACGGTTATGATGAAGCGGCGTTTAGCGCCGCGGAGCAATTGCCGGCCGTCAAGTCCGACAAGCTGGTGTTGCTGCACAGTGGCCTGCTCTACGAGTCCGAGCGCAATCCGGCGCATTTTTTCGAAGCGGTGGCGCAACTCAAGCGGGCCGGTTTACTGTCGGGCGTTGAGTTCCGCTTGCGGGCCAGCGGCAATCAGGCAGCCTATCAGCGGGAGCTTGAGCGCCTTGCCATCGATGATCTGGTGTTGCTCAAAGATGCCGTGCCCTATCAGCAGGCCCTGCGAGAAATACTGGATGCCGATGGTCTGTTGATTTTCCAGGCGGAAAACTGCAATCAGCAAATACCGGCAAAAATCTACGAATATTTCAGAGCCAGGCGGCCGATTTTTGCGATGACCCATAGTGACGGAGATACCGCCAGTCTGATCCAGACTGAGACCGGTGCCGGAATTGCCAATCTGGTCTCGACCCGGGACATCGCCGAGAAACTGTCAGCCTTTATCGCAGACTTGCGCGCCGGCAAGACCCGCTTTTCAGCCGGCGCGGATCCGGAAAAGTATTCCCGGGAAGGGCGGGTCCGGCAACTGGTACGCATACTTGAACAAGTGGAGGGCCAACGGTGAAGGAACTGGCGCTGACCCTGAACTGCGAGGGTGCGGAACTCTCCGCGATCCTGCATGACCCGGAAAACGGCGCTCGCACCGGCGTTCTGGTGGTGGTCGGTGGCCCCCAGTACCGGATCGGCAGCCACAGGAGTTTTGTGTTGCTGGCCCGCCATCTCTGCGGCGCCGGATGGCCGGTACTGCGTTTTGACTATCGCGGCATGGGTGACAGCGAAGGCAAGCTTGCCGGCTTCGAGCAGATCGATCAGGACATTGCCTGCGCGGCCGCGCTCATGTTCGAACGCTTGCCGGATCTGAACTCTCTGGTAATCTACGGTCTTTGCGATGCCGCCTCTGCAGCGCTGCTTTACAGCGCCCGGGATCCCCGGGTCGGCGGCCTGGTGCTGCTCAATCCCTGGGTCAGGACCGAAACCAGCCATGCGACCGCCATGGTGCGTCATTATTACGGAGCGAAATTTCTGGACAGAAAATTCTGGCGCAAGGTAGTCACCGGACAAGTGGCGCTGGGCGACAGCGTACGAGGATTGCTCGACAATCTGTCCGGCAGTGTCAGGCGCGCACCAGCTGCGGATGCGGCACAGCAGCCCTTCCCGGAGCGCATGCGGGAGGCTCTTGAGAAATTTGATGGCGAGACACTACTGGTCCTGAGCGGCCAGGATCTCACCGCCGATGAGTTCCGGGACCTGACCCGCAAGGACCCCCGCTGGTCTCGTCTTGTCGCGGCAACTTCGGTATCTTGTTTTCAATTACCGGACGCGACCCACACGTTTTCATCCGCGCACTGGCGGGATCAGGTTGCCCGGGAAATCCAGTCCTGGCTGACCAGGCATTTCGCATCTCCGGACACCGACAAAGTCGGGTCGGAGTCGGGCACAGGGATGAATAGCTGACCATGCAGAACTTTGTCATTATCGGATTCACGCTGGCCGCCACCGCCAATTTGATCCTGCTGGTGCTGACCCGCACGATCTGGCGCAGCCGGTTTGGCGGCCTGAACCTGTCTTTCCTGTTGCTTGCCAATCTGCTTTGGGCGTTGGGTGCGGTCCTCTGGCACACCGAGGGGGGTGCTGCGCCCTGGCTGTTCTACATGCTCGCAGAAATATTGCGTGACGGCCTGTTGCTGGTCCTGTTGATCCGCTTGTTGAATTTTGTCAGCAATACCCAGGGCCAGGAAGCGTTGGTGAGTTACCCGATCAAGCTGGTGATCGGCGGTGTGGTTACCGCACTGACGGTCATGCGGATCGCGCAGGTAGGCATTGAGTCCTATGGGGGCACCCTGGAGCGACCAATATATATTGCCCTGCTGTTGCTGGCGCTGATTGCGCTCATGTTTACGGAAAAACTCTACCGGTACACCCGCGCCGAGCAGCGCTGGGCCATCAAGTTCCTGTGCCTCGCGCTTGCGATCGTACCCTTGAACGATTTCTATTTTTACTCGGAAGCGGTACTCGTGAACCGGTTGAATCCGACGGTCGAGGCGAGCCGGGGTTTTATTGCCACGATTGCCATTCCACTGCTCGCGATTTCCCTGGCGCGCAATCCCAGCTGGTCATCGGAAATGTTCATTTCCCGGCATCTGGTTCTGCGCTCATTTACGATAATCTTTGCCGGCATCTACCTGTTGATGATGGCGGCTGTGGGCTACTGGTTGAGAGCAACCAATAGCGAATGGGGGGCGTCCCTGCAACTGGTCTTCCTGGCCGTTGCAATCATTTTGATGGTGCTCGCGCTCAGTTCCGGACGCTTCCAGAGTCAGGTCAAAATTTTCTTCAATAAACATTTTTTCTCATCGCAGTTTGACTATCGATCGGAGTGGCTGCGCTTCAACCAAACCCTGGGCGATGCCCAGGCGGGCAGAAATTTTCACGAGCATGCAATCCGCGCCATGGCAGAGATCGTCGATAGCCCTGGTGGTCGGCTCTGGGGCCGGATTGCCAACGGCCGGCGAACCTATCTGGATCACTGGTCACTGACGCCCGAGTCGAGAGCCGCGATGGTGCTACCGGATTCCCTGCTCAGATTCCTTGACGATACCCACTGGGTCGTAGACCTCGACGAATTTCGCGATTACCCGGAACGCTATGAAGGTCTGGAACTGTCGGGAGAGCTGCTCGACAACCGGCAGTTGTGGCTGGTGATCCCTTTGGTGCGGCTCAACAAAGTCGAAGGGGTGGTCACCCTCGCCCAGCCCCGTGCCCGCCGTGAAATAATCTGGGAGGATCGGGATTTGCTGAAAGCGGCCGGGGAGCAACTGGCGAGTTACCTTGCCCTTTACGATGCGACCATGAATCTGCTGGATAACCGGCAGTTTGACGCCTACAACCGGCTGGCGGCGTTTGTTGTTCATGATCTGAAAAATGTCAGCGCACAACTGTCCCTGATTGCCACCAATGCCGACAAGTACCGCGATAATCCCCAGTTCATTGAGGACTCTTTTGATACCGTCGGCAATGCGGTGACCCGGCTGGAGACGATGGTCAAACGGTTTGGCAAGGAGCAGGATAATCGTCAGGTCGAGACTTCCGGACCGCTGGTGCCGATTATCAATGAGCTGCAGGAATCCTTACGCGGCGAACTGCCCGAGCTGGTCGTTAGCTCCTCGATCCCCGATGTTGACGTGATTGGCGACCCGGAACAATTGCTGTCAATTCTGACGCATCTGGTTCAAAATGCTCAGGAAGCCAGTGAAAAACCCTCGGTCGTGGAGTTGTCCGCAGTTGCAATGCAGGACGAGGTTGTTATAAAAATTAAAGACAGTGGACGGGGAATGAGCCAGGATTTTGTACGTAACCGGCTTTTCCGGCCATTTGATACGACCAAGGGAAACGCCGGAATGGGAATTGGCGTTTACCAGAGTCGGCAAACCTTGCGGGAGTTTGGCGGAGATCTGACGCTCTGGAGCAAGGAAAACGAGGGCACGGAAGTATTGGTTACTCTTATTAATAATTAATTATTATATAAGTAGGAATGGAAGGGAGTTATGGCGAAGGACAAGCAGGTTAAAAGATTACTCGTGGTCGAGGATGACGTCGGGTTACAGAAGCAACTCCGTTGGTGCTTCGAGGATTTTGAAGTAGAGATTGCCGGCGATGGAGAATTGGCGCTGGCCAGCCTGCGGCGATTTGAACCACCCGTTGTTACCCTTGATCTCGGCTTGCCCCCGGATCCGGCCAATGCCTCGGAAGGCCTGAAAACCCTGCAAAGCATTCTCGCGCTTGCCCCCTACACCAAAGTTATTGTGGTGACCGGCAACGATGATCGGCAGAATGCCCTCAAGGCCATCGAACTCGGTGCCTATGACTTTTATCAGAAACCCGTTGACGGGGACATCCTCAATCTTATTGTCGAGCGCGCTTACCAGTTATACCGACTGGAAGAGGAAAATCGCCTGTTGACGGCTACCGAGCAAAACGGACCCTTGCGGGGCATTATTGCATCCAGCCCCGAAATGCTCGAAGTGTGCCGGATGATTGAAAAAGTCGCGCCCGCCGATGTCACAACCCTGCTCATTGGTGATAGTGGTACAGGCAAGGAATTGCTCGCCAAGGCACTGCACCGATTGAGCATGCGCAACAAACAAAGCCTGGTCGCCATCAATTGCGCTGCCATTCCGGAAAACCTGCTCGAAAGCGAATTGTTCGGCTATGAGAAAGGCGCGTTTACCGGCGCCGCCAAACAGACCAAGGGCAAAATCGAATACGCCAACGGTGGCACCCTGTTCCTGGATGAAATCGGCGACCTGCCCATGGCGCTGCAAGCCAAATTGTTAAGGTTTCTGCAGGAACGGGTAATCGAGCGCGTCGGCGGACGGGAGGAAATACCCGTCGATGTCAGAGTCGTCTGTGCGACTCATCGCTCCTTGCCGGGGATGGTAGAGCGAGGTGAGTTTCGTGAGGACCTCTACTACCGGCTGAGTGAAATCACCATTGATATTCCGACTCTGGCGGAGCGCTCCGGCGACAGTGTGTTATTGGCACGGGCATTCGTCGAACGTTTTAACCGGGAGCTTCGCAAAAACATCCGCGGACTGGCCCCCGATGCCGTTGTGGCGATAGAAAATCATCCCTGGCCCGGTAACGTTCGGGAGTTGGAGAACAAGGTCAAGCGGGCGACTATCATGACCGAGGGCAACCAGATCACGGCGGCGGATTTACAGATCGACACCCCGGACGACGCCACACCACTGAATTTGCGGGAAGTGCGCGAACTGGCTGAGCGCAAGGCGATAATCCGGGCACTGGCAAATGCGGAAGGCAATATTTCCCGTGCCGCGGAATTACTGGGACTTACCCGGCCGACACTTTATTCGTTACTGAACAAATACCAACTGCAAGCGAAAGAAGCATCCAATGCATAGGAGTTTATCGATGAAAAGGAAATTATTATTCACCGCACTGATGGTCACCGGTCTCGCCGGCAACCTGTGCCTGGCCGACTCTTCCCAGGAGTACCTGGAAAAAGCCAAGGCCCACATGGAAAAGAGCGACTACAAAGCTGCGGTTATCGAACTGCGTAACAGCTTGCAGGAAGACAAAAATAATGCCGCGGCAAGACTGATGCTGGCCCGGGCATACCAGAAAACCAATAACCCCCTCGGGGCCGAAAAGGAACTCAGGAAAGTTCGCAAACTGGGTGTGGATCGCAGCGCCTGGGCAAGGCCCATGGGTGAAATTTTTCTGCAACTCGGGCAGCCGCAGAAAATCCTGGACGAGGTCAAGGTTGAGCCCCGGGACAGCGATACCCTGAAAGCGGATCTGTTGGCTTTGCGCGGCATCGCCCACTTTCTCACCGGTGACAGTCAGCAGGGCGCCGAGGATCTGGAGCAGGCCCTGACCCTGGAGCCGGGACATGCCAAGGCCAATCTCTATCTGGCGACTGTTTACGAAAAAATGCCGGGCAAATCCGGAGAGGTTTCACCCCATCTCGAAGCCGCGCTCAAGGCAGCGCCGGACGATGACAATATCTGGCTCGCGCAGGCACGCTGGTTATTGAAGAACAGAGAGTACGAGAAGGCGGACGAGGCCCTCGACAAGGCGTTGGAGCTGAACAGCCAGAACTTCATGGCCCGCATCGTGCAAGCCAACCTGGATCTCAATCTGGGTCGAAAGCAAGCCGCGGAAGAACACATCGAGTTTCTCGCCGGGAAGAATGCCAATAATCCGCTGGTTGCGTTCCTGAACGGCAAGCAGGCATTTCTCGAAAAGGATTTCGGAAACGCCGAGTCCCTGTTACTCGAAGCGGTGACCAAGATGCCCAAGCATCCGGAAAGCAACATGCTGCTCGGGATGCTCAAGTTCCGGAGCAAGGACTGGCAGCAAGCCGTATTGTATCTGGAGCGGGCGCACCTGGCGATTCCGACCCATAACCACATCACCAACATGCTCGGCCAGGCCTACCTCAAGGGGTTGGGGCAACCGCAAAAAGCTATCGAGCTCTGGGAGACCGCATTAAAGAACAGCCCCGGTGATCCCCAGGTGATGGTGCGCCTGGCCAATGCCTACATGGGTCTGGAAGACTATGACAAGGCCAACGAGCTGATGCAGCAGGCCATTGAAATCAATCCCGAGGTCAAGGGCCTGCATGCCGGCCTCGCTCTGGTGCAGTTACAACAGGGAGAAATGGAAAAGGCGGTCGCCGAACTGCAGACTGCCACCGAGGACTCCGAGAATCTGGCCATGGCGGATCTGCTGCTGGTCAGCGCCTATCTCAAGGATGAAAATCCGCAAAAGGCAGAGTCAACGGCAAGGGAGCTGGCGGAGAAGTTCCCGGATAACGCTCTGGCCCAGAACATGCTCGGTGCGGTATTGATGATGAAGCAGGAGATGGACGAAGCTTCCGAATATTTCAAGAAAGCCCGGAAGCTGGACAAGGATTACATGATGCCGAAAATCAATCTGGCCCGGGTAGAGAATTTTCGGGGCAATACAGACAAGGCCATGGGCTATCTGAAGGAAGCGAACAGGGCCGCGCCGGACAGCACAACACCGATGCTTGCACTTGCTGAAATGTACCGGCGGCAGCAAAACAAGGCGGATGCCCGTGAGTGGCTTGAAAAAGCATGGAATGCTGACAAATCCGCTCAAACCGCCAAGGGCATCATTAACTTCTATCTCGCGGAAGGCAAGATCCTGGAGGCCATGGCGACGGCCAATGAACTGGTGGCAGCCAAGCCTGACTCGGGATCAAGCTATTATCTGGTCGGCATCACCCAAAGTGCCAACAACAACTCCAGTAGTGCCATTACCAATTTCCGCAAGGCTGTTCAACTCGATCCCAAAGACAGTCGTTACTACCTGGCACTGGAAGCTGAGTTGATCAAGACCGGAGAACTTGAGGAAGCCATGCAGGTTGTCGAGGAGTTGCAGTCAGTCTACCCGGATTCCCAGAAATTCAAGGCCGAGAAGATTGGCCTGATGATCCGGAACAAGCAATGGGACGAGGCGATTCCCCTGGCAGTGAAGTTGCGTGACGATAACCCCGAGAGTTTCGTGGGCTATAACCTTGAAGGCGACGCCCGTTACGCCGCGGGCGACGACGAAGGCTCCAGGACCGCCTACAAGAAAGCTCTGGAATTGGGAGCCGGCAGCAAGGTGGCGGTGCGTCTGGCGCAGATTGAAGCCGCCGGCGGCAACCAGGAGGAGGCTGTCAAAACACTTGAAAAGTTTGTCGAAAACAGCGAGTCAGATGTCGATGCGAGATTCTATCTGGCATCTTTCTATCAGCAAATGGGCCGGGACGACGATGCGCTGAAAACCTACCGGGAAGTTTTGGACAAGCGGCCCAAGCACGTCCTGGCACTGAACAACACCGCCTGGTTACTGATGGAAAAAGGCGATGCCAAGGCCGTCGATTATGCGGATCAGGCCGCAGCGACCGGCGTCAAGGCCGCCTCGGTGCTCGATACCATCGGCTGGGTCTACACCCAGTTTGACGATGCCCGGAAAGGCCTCGGCTATCTGCAGGACGCGATGAGTGCCAAGTCAGACTTTGACGCCGCCAAATATCACGCGGCGGTTGCCTATCACAAACTCGGGCGCAAGAACGAAGCCAAATCCCTGCTCGAAGAAGTGGTCAAGTCCGACGCTGAATTTGACGGCAAGCAGGAAGCGGTTGCCCTGCTCAAGGAACTCTGACGAACTGTCGCTGACCCGCTTCAGCGGGTCAGCGTCTTTACTCCTGACTCTTCACCGAGCAACAGGACATCGGCGGAACGGGCTGCAAACAATCCGTTGCTGACGACGCCGACGATATTGTTGATCTTTTCTTCCAGGGCAATCGGCTCCTGAATATCCAGATTGTGCACATCCAGAATAATGTTGCCGTTATCGGTGACAAACCCTTCCCGGTAGGCCGGATCGCCCCCCAGACGTACCAGTTGCCTGGCCACATGGCTGCGCGCCATGGGCAGCACTTCCACCGGTAGCGGGAATGCGCCGAGTCGCTTGACCAGTTTTGAAGCGTCGGCAATACACACGAATTTCTCCGCCACCGCGGCGATGATCTTTTCCCGGGTCAGGGCACCGCCACCGCCCTTGATGAGTTGCAGCAGCGAGTTGGACTCATCCGCACCATCGACGTAGATCGGCACCGAGTCGACAGTATTGAGATCGAATACCGGAATGCCGAGAGACTGCAGCCGTCGGCTCGAGGCGTCGGAACTCGAAACCGCACCGGCAATTTGCGCCTTCATGGTGGCGAGGGCGTCGATAAAATGATTAACAGTGGAGCCGGTGCCGACGCCGACCACGGTATCCGGCTCAATGTAATCCAGGGCGGCTTTGGCGGCGGCGGCTTTTTGCTGATCTGAAGACATGTGAGTGCTCTGGGCTGGCAAAAGAAACATTCTCCGGCGACTGGCCGACAATTACAACTCCGGCGCAGTTGCAGCGGACCAGACGGGCCCGCAACGATTATTCCGCCGTGACCGGGACCTCGGGTATCCGGGCCGGACTGCCGGAAAAGCTGAAGCGCGGTGCACGGTTGGCAAGGCAGAGCTCGCGGTTGCCGAAAACGAGGTACACCCGTTTTTGCACAATGGCGGCCCCCAGCCGGGCATGGGACTGCAGGGACTGGGGGTTGAAGCCCGAGATCCGCGATAAGGTCCGGGTACGTCCCTGTTCGCGCAGATAGCGGTTGGCCTGATCCCAGAGCTTGGCGAACAACAGGCTGTTGCGGTGCTCGGGTGCCACCCAGACATCGAAGTCCCATGCCGTGCTGGCTTCGGGGATCGGACGGAAGTGACTTCTGACCTCGTCTTCCTGGTAACCCGCCAGGCACAGCCAGATGCAGCCGGCCAGGCGCTCTTCCACCGTGGCGGCAATGCAATGGCAGTGCTGGTCAAACCGGTGGGCAATGACCGGTGCCGGCCGCGGCAGTGCCTCGAGAAGGGGATCAGGTCCGGTCAGGTGCCGGATGTAGAATTTCCGGCCGAAACGGTCCGGTAACAGGGGCTTGTCGGCAACCGGTTGGCTGGCGATGAGGTAATAATGCAGATCCATGCGCCCGGGGAGCGCAACGAGCACTCTTTTCAGGCCGTAAAGCAAGGTCGCGAGCCAGCCCAGCTGGTTGATGGAATCCCCAAATTTCGAAAGCAGAATCTGTTTCCCTCCAGATCAGTAGCGGTTCGTGCCATCGTGTGGCCTGGTCACTATTCCAGGCTCAGTATGAATTCGTAATCTTCCTTGCTGACCGGCATGATTGACAAACGATTGCCCTTGCGCACCAGCGGCAGATCGGACAGGGCCGGGCAGGATTTAAGCTCATCCAGGGGAATAAACCGCTTGAGATGGCGAATATACTTCACGTCGACCATTTGCCAGCGTGGATTGTCCGGTGAACTTTTCGGATCAAAATAGTTGGACTCGGGATCCCAGGCCGTGTGATCCGGATAGGCTTCCCGGGCGACTTCCATGATGCCGGCTATACCCGGCGGCTTGCAGTTGGAATGGGAGAAGAGGATGCGGTCGCCGACTTTCATGTCATCGCGCATCATG
>JASBTO010000016.1 GCA_030148365.1 Kangiellaceae bacterium | reverse complement strand
GCCCGGCCAGCGGAGGAAGTGGCGGGCTGACAGCCCGCCCGGAGTTGCTGAAGGCGCCGCAGGCCTCGGGGCGCTATCACCATAGACGCCCAAAGTGCCTGAAATTCTGCAGGGATGCGTTCAGGCGCGAGCAAAAGCCGTCTTCATCAATTGAAAATAAGTAAGCACACACTTTTTCTAAGGTGCCCGCCTGACTTCAACATCCTTGGCAATAAGTGAGACTCCCCTGCAGACCTGCTATCAGATCAGGCGACCTGAGGATGTTGATTCAGCATTTTTTACACTTTCAGTGAAGCCGCGCCCAAATCGGGCTCCAGTGATTTGACCGGATATAAACTGCAGCCTGAAATTGCCGGTAATAACGGTGGTGACGAGAAAATAGCCGTATCGATTAAACCAATATCTAAAAAACCAATAAAGACAATGAGTAATCGCAGACCTTCCGTCAGCAGTATTTACAGTGAAGCTTTTACGAGCCTGCAAGCCATTGAAATAAAAGAAGAATATTAAGTGGCACTATATTTGCCTCTTATAAAAGGTTTGATGCCATACCGATTACCCAAGGAGGCTACACATGAAAAGGACGAGAATATTTGGCGCGTTGTTATTCGGGGCTGTGGGCCTGTTCGGCCTGCAAAGCGCCCATGCCGACGCGCAAATCAATAATGGCGGCGATCTTTGGTTGGGTGTAGATGAGCTGGGCCAGCTGAATGTCGATGATGCCCTCGGCGTCACCGTCAACAGCGGAACCACCGGCCTGACCTGGTCCCCGGTCGGCGACGCGACTTCCCCCGGTTGCCTCTGTGAAGGTTGGGGTGTTGGCGGTAATGGCGGTGCCATTGACGCTTATGCCAATAACGCACTGGGCATTTCCGGCCTGACTGTCGGCGCTCCACAAACCAGTGATGGTGTGAGTAGCACCACGACCGCGGATGTGACCGGCGCTGGCGGATTGACCGTAACCCATGCCTTCGCTCCCGCAGCGGCGGCTCCCCTGAATGCCTACGAGGCCGTAGTCACCATTTCCAACAATACCGGCGCGACCATTACCGACCTTCGCTATACCCGGGTCATGGACTGGGACGTTCCCCCGACCGAGTTTGCCGAGTTCGTAACCATTGGCGGCTGGCCGGCTTCCGCGCTCTTGGGCACCTCCGATGACGGCTTCGACACCGGCAGCCCCTATGAAGCGCTTGATGATCTGGCCGGTTGCGGTGTCAACGTCAACTTCACCAAGTGTGGTTCGTTTGATCATGGCGCCCATTTCAACTTCGGTTTCGGTGACCTGGCAGATGGCGAAGAGCAGACTTTCTCCATTTTTTACGGTGCTGCTGATACCGAATCGGAAGCCTTTGATGTGCTTGCCGCGCTCGGCATTGAGGTGTTTTCAATCGGATATTCCGAAGCCGATGCAGGTGGGCCCAATGTCAACTCCCCGGTGTTCTTCTTCGGGTTCACCGGTGTGGGTGGTACGCCCATTGATACCCCTCCGCCCGCAGATGTGCCGGAACCGACACCTATCCTGCTTATCGGACTGGGACTTCTGGGACTTGCCTGGGGCCGGAAAAAACAATAAATTTCGTTAACCTCGCATTAAGCCGCGCCGGAAGGTGCGGCTTTTTTGTTTCACGGACCAAAAACGATAGATAACCATCGGAGTTTGTCGTGGTTCCCGGATTTCGCAAAGCTGCATCCGGGCTACGGCGAGAAAAAATTTTTGGATAATCTCAAGGAATCGTGTCCAGACAGAGTTTTCCCTGGAAGGTCATGACGGCCTGGCCCTCCAGCCAGCACCGATCGCCGTCCCTGCGAACAATCAGTTCTCCGCCCCGCGTCGAGGCTTGCCAGCCCTTGAAAGCATCCTTGCCGAGACGTTTCTGCCAATAATCGGCGAGCACCACGTTGGCGGAGCCGGTGACGGGATCTTCGTCAATACCATACTGGGGGACAAAGACTCGGCAATGATAGTCATGATTGCCATCGTGACAGGCCGCGGTCGCGATGATGCCGTCGCTGGTGTGGTGGTGGAAAGCGGCAAATTCCGGTCTGAGATCGGCGACCAGTTCCGGCGTCGGGTATTCCAGCACGAGCCAGCCATGTGAGACGCCGGTTCGGGCTGCAGCGATTGCCCCATCGCCCACCAGTTGTCGGGCGAATTCGGGAATATCGAGCTCGCGAGTCTCCGCGGCGGGAAAATCCATGGCCACACCAGCGCCCTTCTGATGACAGGTCAATTCGCCACTGCGGGTCTGAAATTTCACCGTGTCCGTCTCGAGCCCGACGGCAAACAGTACCGCGCTTGATGCCAAAGTCGCGTGGCCACAAAGCTCGACTTCAACGGTCGGTGTAAACCAGCGCAAACTGCGGCTACCCTTTTCTGAAGGGCCGACAAAAGCCGTTTCGGACAAATTGATTTCTGCGGCAATCTGTTGCATGGTTGAGTCGGAAAGCGGTGAATCAACCAGAGTCACGGCCGCCGGATTGCCCCGGAATATCCGGTCAGTGAAGGCGTCTACGAAATACAAGGGAAGACTCTGGGCCATTTCATTTATTTGTCTGGTTTCGCAAAGGTGTAGTTTGCACACAAATACCCATCAAAACCAACCCGAAGCTGCCGATGCCACCCCGTTGCAAAGACGATTTGACGAGGTCCGTCAACTGACGGAGCGCCTGACGGAGTCGCTCAGTGCCGAGGATCAGAACCTGCAGTCCATGCCGGACGCCAGCCCGGCGAAGTGGCACCTTGCCCACACGAGCTGGTTTTTTGAAACCTTCCTGCTCAAGGAATTCGCGCCCGACTACCGCTGGTATGACGAGGCTTATTGCTATCTGTTCAACTCCTATTACAACGGCATTGGCCCCCAGTACAAACGGGCACGGCGGGGCCTGATCTCCCGCCCAGGTGCCGACGAAGTGCTCGCATACCGGCGCCATGTTGACGCCGGTATTTCCCGATTGCTGCAAGACCTGTCTCCTTCCCGACGCCAGACCATTGCCGGCCTGCTGGAACTGGGCCTCAATCATGAGCAGCAACATCAGGAATTATTGCTGACCGACCTCAAGCACGCCCTCTGGCACAATCCCCAATTCCCGGCTTATCGGAATACTGGCCCGGTGACTGCCGTTGCAGCGCCACTCCAGTGGCAAGAGTTTGATGCCGGCCTGGTCCGCATTGGCCACGACGGAAACGGTTTCGCTTTTGATAACGAAACGCCCCGCCACAAGGTCTGGTTACAGCCCTGGCGCCTCGCCAGTCGTCCGGTGACCAATGGCGAGTATCTGGAATTCATCGAGGCCGGCGGCTATTCCGATCCGCTACTCTGGCTGTCGGACGGCTGGATGTGGCGGGAGCAGGAAAGTGTGGAGTTGCCGCTCTACTGGGTGAGTGACGAGTCGGAAGGATGGCAGGAGTTTACCCTCGGTGGGCTCAAAGCCCTCGACCGCGAAGCGCCGGTGGCGCACCTGAGTTATTACGAGGCGACTGCCTACGCAACCTGGGCGGGAAAGCGCTTGCCCACGGAGGCGGAGTGGGAGGCGGCAGCGCAAGGGCAGCCGGTGGACGGCAACCTGCTGGATCTGGACTGCCTCCATCCCCGTGCCGCGCCCTCGACCGGTGCAATGGATCAACTTTTCGGTGATGTCTGGGAGTGGACCAGCAGCAGCTACTCGCCTTATCCGGGTTTCAGCCCGGCTGCGGGAGCGGTCGGCGAATACAATGGAAAATTCATGGTAAACCAGATGGTGCTCAAAGGCGGGTCATGTGTAACGCCGGCGGGACATATACGTCCGGGTTATCGAAACTTCTTCCCGCCGTCTGCCCGCTGGCAGTTCAGCGGCTTGCGTTTGGCGGATAATATTCAATGACGAGTCTTCCTCAAATCGACGACACGGAATCCGGACACAGTGAATTTCTTCAGGACGTGATCGACGGACTGTCACAACCGCAAAAATCAATTCCCTGTAAATACTTTTACGATGCCAAGGGCTCCAAGTTGTTCGAACGGATCTGTGAGACCGAGGATTACTACGTGACCCGCTCGGACCTTGAGGTCCTGAAGGCATGCGCCAGCCAGGTTGCTCACCTGGTCGGCCCGGGGTGTCATATCATTGAACCGGGCTCCGGCGCCGGCGAGAAGATCCGCATTTTGCTGCGTGCAATGACGGACGTTTTTCAATACACGCCCCTGGAAATATCTGCCGACGCATTACACGCTTCTGCAGCGCGTCTCGCCGAAGAATTTCCTGACATCAGGATTCATCCCGTCGTGGCGGACTTTACCGCCGATCAGGATCTGAGTCGAGTCTTCGAGAATCCGGCACCGGGCGCAAATCTGGTTTTTTTCCCGGGCTCTACCATCAGTAATTTTCGCCGTGCCCATGCCGGAAAATTTTTCGATTTCGCGACCTCTCTGATGCAGGAGGGAGGCTATCTTCTGATTGGTGTGGACTTGGTCAAGCCGAGAGATAAATTGCTTGCTGCCTACAATGATCGCGAAGGCATTACGGAGGAGTTCAACAAGAATCTGCTGCACCGGATTAACCGGGAACTCGGTGGCGATTTCCATGTTGAGGCTTTCGAGCATGAAGCTATCTTTAACGAGGCAATGAGTCGCATCGAAATGCATCTGATCAGCAAACAGGAGCAAACCGTAACTATCGGCGGCCAGCGGTTCGACATTGCCGCGGGGGAAACCCTGCACACGGAAAACTCCTACAAGTACACATTGGAAAGTTTCACGGAGCTGGCTGCAAAGAGCGGCTTGGTCAGCGAACATACCTGGACCGATACCCGGGAATACTTTTCCTATCACCTGATGCGGGCTGACAAGCATGGCGCTTGAGATGAAAACGGCGTGCGAAACCTGCGAGGCGAGTTTGCCCGCGGACGGCGAAGCCTGGATTTGCAGCTATGAGTGTACTTTCTGCCGTCGCTGCGCACAGAGCAGTGGCTATATCTGCCCTAATTGCAAGGGCCCGCAAGTCCGCCGGCCGGAACGTGCTGAATCTCGGCAAGCTTGACTGCTTTGATTATGACGCCGTATTTGGCATTATGAGGAGTTCTGCAAACACCCGGTGATCTTTCATGGATTGCCGTCATACGTAACAAGGAGATAGTTATGTCAGTAGCCAAGGTCACAGAAATCATTTGTGAATCAGAAACCAGTTTCGAAGATGCGATCAAGAGCGGCTTGAAGCGGGCGGACAAGACGTTGAAAAATATTCGTTCCGCCTGGGTGAAGGATCAGCAGGTGGCGGTAAAAGACGGCGAGATCCACGAGTACCGGGTTATTCTGAAGGTCACATTCGTGCTGGCGGGTTGATCCCGGTCAGCTAAAAAAAAAAGAGCCCCTCAGCTCTTTTTTTTTGACGCCATGAAATCGGGGAGCCGAGCACCGGATTTGAACCGGCACTGACGAAGTCCTTGCCGATTTATTATGTATTGCCGCTGACCACGCCCGGCAAACGCCTTGTCAATTGCAGATTCAAGCTTGCGTTTTTACTGATTTTATCGTGGCTTCGGCCAAAACGGGGCTGTAAATGGGCGGGCCGGAAAAGTATCACACCTGAATCCGTGGCCTGATATATAATGCCGCCAGAACACGTTTATCGGGTTAGCAGGGAGTCATCTATGAAATCATGGTTGCGAAATTTTTACCCAATCACTGTTGCATCAATGTTGCTGTTGGCAGGTTGTCAGTCCGCTTATTATGAGGCCCTCGAGAGTGTCGGCATCCACAAGCGCGACGTCCTCGTGGATCGG
>JASBTO010000087.1 GCA_030148365.1 Kangiellaceae bacterium | reverse complement strand
AACTGTGGGGGGATAAGAGTCATTCATAGTTGCGAGGGGGCTATGGAAGCGAAGAGATACGTACACTCACTTCAGAGACAAAAAAATTCCAAAGCACTACACCGTTGCCAATTCAAAATCAGTAAGGCCCGCCATAAACTATGTATGTAATAGAATCTGGCGAAAGAATTCAGGCTGAAGTCACGCGAGCTCGAAGCAACTCAGTGCTTGAACTTTAGCGGTTAGTCAGAGTGCCTATGTCGCCCACAAATTAAGGAAAACTTTAAAGAATAGTCACTTCCAGGTGATAGACGGGATCCGAGCCAGTTATGTCGGCGACTCGGATCCCATGCCTTCAGGGCATCTGTATCTTGCCGCCGCCTGGATTGCCCATGCCGGGCACGTCACCGCCTTTGGGTACGACGATAGACGAAGCCTGTTGGCGCTGGTATTCGCGAATTTCTTCCATGGTTTCCTCGAGGGCCTTGTCAGCAGCCTCGCCGAATCCGGCGATGGCTTCTTCCAGGGTCTTGACCTTGAGTTCGAAATTGATGGGCAGAGCGCCGCCCGGTGTCATCACCTGGGTCGAACCCATGAACATGGGGTCACGACCGGCGTCAATTTCGCCGGCACTGGTGACGGGCGTCAGACGGCGAATGCTGCCGACCTTGGCGTCGGTAAACATCTCGTCGCGAAACAGTTCGTCGGCGTTCATGGTCATATCGGGTTTGGGTGAGCTCATGGTTAGTTTCCTGGAAAAAGACTGTAACCGGCTATATGGGGATGGTTTCCGGAATTTAAAGTGACCAACCGGCTGGCGGGATCCGGAAGTTTGGGGGGCGGGTAGGAGCCATACCAGCCTCAGACAACATGGAAACTTTTCCTTCGCGGTTGCTATACTCAGGCCCATGATGGGGCCCGCACAAGGGAATGACGCCAAGTGACCGGCATTGAAATCGCAATAGTCTGCGCGACACTGTTTACCGTTGGCGGCACGCTGCTGGCGTTACTGAAAACCGAACACTGGCTGATCCGCCAGTTCGACTTTCCCCGCCTTCAGTTCGCCAGTCTGGCCCTCATCATCATGGCGATTTCAGCCTGGCAACTGGATGCTACGATCTGGTGGCATCATCTGGTGATTTTGGCCCTGGCCGGCGTCGTCCTCTACCAGAGCTACCGGATTTTTCCCTATACGCCCCTGGCGCCGAAATCGGTGAAATATGCCGAGCGTGCCGACCAATCGGACTCCAGCATCGCCTTGCTGGTCTCGAACGTACTGCAGCCTAACCGCGGCGCTGACAAGTTACTGGCCCATATCGATCGCATGGATCCGGATATCATCATCACGCTGGAATCCGATAGCTGGTGGGAGCGGGCACTGTCGTCACTGGAGGCACGATACCCTCATGTCGTCAAAGTGCCCCAGGACAACCTCTATGGCATGCACCTGTATTCCCGCTTCAAGTTGATCAAGCCGGAAGTCCAGTATCTGATCGATAACGAATATCCCTCCATCGAGACCGGCGTCGAGCTCAAGGATGGCACTCGGTTGAGATTCTTTGCCGTGCATCCGCCGCCCCCAAGTCCGACCGAAGCCGAGACCTCCACCGAGCGCGACGGAGAGTTGCTGACCGTGGGCAGGCGAATCAAAGGCAATGCCGAGGCCACCCTGGTGGCGGGTGATCTCAATGACGTCGCCTGGTCGGATACCACGCGATTGTTCCGGGACATCAGTGGTTTGCTTGATCCACGGGTCGGCAGAGGTTTCTTCAATACTTTTCATGCCAGCATTCCCTTTTTGCGCTGGCCGCTGGATCATGTCTTCGTGTCAGAGGACATCCGGGTTATCAAGATGGAGCGGCTGTCCTCCATCGGCTCTGACCACTTTCCCATTTACGCGAAGTTCAGTTACGAGCCGGAAGGCAGCGCCGATCAGGATGCGCCGGAGTCCAGCGCGGAAGAAGAAGAGGAAGCCACCGACAAGATTGAAAGAGCCAATGGCGAACAGGATTAAGCGGATTACTGGTCATCGAGCCGGGTCTTGATATCCACTTCGTTGTGCAAGGTCTTGTGGACCGGACAGCGGTCGGCAATGTCCAGTAATTTCCGGCGTTGCTCATCTGACAGATCGCCTTGCAGCTGGATAGCCCGGTCAAACTGATCGATCTTGCCCGCCTTGCTGCTGCAGTCTTCACAATCCTCCGCGTGGATCTTGTTGTGCCGGGTTGCCACCGTTACCCCGTCGAGGGGGATTTTCTTGCGCCTCGCGTACATGTTCAGGGTCATCGCCGTACAGGTGCCAAGGGCGGCCGAGAGATAGTCGTAAGGAGAAGGTCCTTTGTCGGTGCCCCCATAGGATGCCGGCTCATCCGCGAGCAGCGGATGGCCATCGGCGTTGATATAGGACAGAAACTGATCCTGTTTCCGGGCTGAAACGACGACGGCTTTCGACCGGTGGGGCGGATAGTCCTGCTGCGTTTCCGGCAAATCCAGATACCGATTGGCCCAGGCGGCCAGTACCTGACCGGCATAACGGGAATCCCGCTGACGGGACAGCAGATGATCGGCATCGTCGAGGCTGACAAAACTTTTCGGGTGTTTGGCGGTGGTAAATATATTGGCGGCTTCGTCTATCGACACGGTTGCATCAAGGGGCGAGTGCATGACCAGCAGCGCCTTGCGCAGGCCGGCAATACACTCTTGTACGGATTGGGAGTTGATGTCATCAATAAAGGTCTTCTTGATCCGGAACGGCCGTCCGCCGAGGTCCACTTCCGCCTCGCCCTGTTCGCGGATATGGTCGAGGTTTTCTTCCAGCATATGCAGGATATGAGCGGCGTTGGCCGGGGAGCCGATGGTCGCGACGGCCACGGAAGAGGGTATGTCCCGGGCGGCGGCCAGCACGGCCGTTCCGCCGAGCGAATGGCCCACCAGAATCGCCGGCGCTTCGTGCTCCCGCTCCAGATATTGGGCGGCATCGATTAGATCTTCGATATTGCTGGAGAAGTGGGTCTCGGAAAAATCGCCCTCGCTTTCACCCAGTCCGGTGAAATCGAAGCGCAGTACCGCTATGCCGCTGGCGGCCATGGCATTGGCAATATTGACGCCCGCCTTCAGGTTTTTGGTGCAGGTAAAGCAATGGGCAAAGATTGCAAAGGCATGAGGAGCGCCGGCATCAGGAAAATGGATGACCCCCGCGAGGGACTCATGGTTGCGGTTCTCAAAGTGGATACTCTCAATCACATGGACCTCCCCCGGGTATGAAACGCCCGGGATAATTGACCGGTCCCCGAGGATGGCTTCAGCCCGGTGAACGGTCTTTGCAGAATGTAATCTTCACAGGTGTTTCTCGATTGGCAGGATCCGCACCAGCTTGCTCATGATCCGGGTTAACAGGGACGTGTGGGGCTCGTGAGAATTTGTGACTACTTCGCCGTCCTGGCTGGAAATCCAGACAAGGTCATTATCTTCATCCAGACTCACCTTGTAGCTGTTCTGCGGTGCAATGGCATCCTCCATTTGCGCGGCGACCTGCTCCGCGAGGATCGGACTGGTGATGTAGAGCCCGATTTCCGTGTTCAGCATCCGGGACCGGGGATCGACATTTACCGAGCCGATAAATACACTCTTGCGATCAAAAACCATGGTCTTCGAATGCAGGCTGGCGTGAGACTTGCTACCGAAAACGGACAGATCCCTGCGCAGATCGGCATCGCTCCGCAACTCGTAAAGTTGCACGCCGCCGTCAAGCAGCTTCTTGCGATACCGGGCATAACCGGCATGGGCGGCGATGACGTCATTCGAGGACAGGGAGTTGGTCAGGGCTTTGACCACGACGCCCCGTTCCGCGAGGCTAATCAATTGCGCGGTACCCCGGTTTCCCGGGATCAGGTAAGAAGACTCGATTAGAAATTCCTTTTCCAGGGTTGGCAGCAACTGGACACCGATTTCCGCGAACACTGAACGGGCGCCATTGACCTTTTCGACGGGGTCGTGGAGAACCCGGGTCGGCGCCCACACCAGCCGGCTCTGGATATCGTCAAACCTGGCTTGCATCTGTTCACGAGTTTCCCGGGGTTTATAGGGTAGCTTGCGGGCCAGTTTGGCCACTTGCTCCGACACAATGTCGCGAATTTCGGCGAGATCCGAATAGTTGGTGTTTTCGTCGACCAGTGCCTTGATCGGCACGGCGTGGCGGCTGTTCCAATATTCATCAAACGCTTCGGATACCCTCTGTACGCTAGGGCCCACGGAGATGATGTCCAGATCCCGGAAATTGGAGTCCTCGTTCATACCGAAATAATGATCACTGATATTCCGTCCCCCGAGAACGGAAACCGTGTTGTCCATCAGAAACACCTTGTTGTGCATGCGGTGGTTTATTCGCGACAAATCGGTGAGATAGTCCACAGCCCGGATGGCCCGGGAAGCAAAGGGGTTGAACAGGCGGATTTCGATCCGGGGATGAACGTCAAGACTGGCGATGGCAAAATCCTGACCTTCGGTATGAATGTCGTCCAGCAACAATCGGACACGAACGCCGCGATCCGCGGCTTCCACCAATTGCTGGATCAGGAGCAAACCGGTGGTGTCGGTCTCCCACAAGTAGTACTGGATATCGAGGGATTTCTCTGCCATGCCGGCCATGGCATTGCGGACCATGAAGGCTTCCTGGCCGTCGGGGACCAGCACGTGACCGGACTGGCCGCGATGAGCGAGGATTTCAGCGGCGAAATACTGCCCGGCCACGGAACCTTTGGGCGGGTCTATCGCGTAGGAGGGCGTTTGCATGAGGTTTTCGGGTAAAGCCGCACAGCCAACCGGCCCGAGCGAGAGCATTATGACTGTCAATAAAAGCTTCATTCGAATTATTATCTCCCTGGCCGCAATCCCTGTGTTTCTGCTTGGCATTCTAGCGAATTTGAAAACTTATTGTCAGGAACATCAGTGGTTGCTCCCGACCGGTTGCCAATTCGGTCGTTTGTAGGCCGGAGAGAAACCGGCCCGTAAAATGTTGTTGAAGGAATGTTGGGGATCGTCCGGAACGGCTTCTCCCGTGGCGGTCACCAAAAATTCGCAACCCTGGCCGATGGCATAGTTGATCCGGTGGCAAAGTAAAGCCGTCTGACTGCCGCGGGATCGGTGCTCGGGCCAGGTCGCACCAAAATCAAACCAGGCGATTTCACTTTCGATATAAAGCGCGCCGGTGCCGATCACGAGATCCTCATCCATACTCAGAAACAGATGCCAGTTCGGATGGCTGACGAGGGTGGCAAGCAGGAGCTCGGCGTCGTGGAAATCAAATCCGTGCCCGGCAATGGCAGCAAAGTCCGCAGCCTGTCCGGTGCCGGCCCGGACCACGTTCAGCGAGCTTGTCGGGCCTTTGGCAGGGTGGCTGTCACGGGTAAATTTCGTCCAGCCTCGGGCCGGCTCCAGTCCCGCGGCACGCATCTCGCTACCGATAGCGCCGATTTCCGGACCCGGAGTGACGGGGATGAAAAATCGTTCAACACGGGCTTGCCGGTAGATGTCGAGGATTTTTTGTAAGACTCCAGGCTGGGAAGGGGATGCGGCGGACAGACCCAGGGTCCGGTTCAGCAGGATATTGCGGGGTTCACGGGCACACACGGAAACCGTCACCGGACCGACCCGCTCCAGCCGTAAACCCAGTTGCTGACGCAGATCAGGCGGAGCACTGTCATGAAGCGCTTGCAAGGCGCGCTCTTCAATCCATTCAATACGCTCGTCCATGGGGCCTTCCCTGTCCGTGTTGCCGACCTTACCGATTCTAGTGCAATTTTTGGCCCGGGGACAATTACCGGTAGGGTTCGGCGGGCACGCTGGTGTAGACTGCCTGTTTTTCAAAGCAAGCGGGCAGGAGTGGTCATGAATGCCTCCGAACTGGAGCAACTGGTTATCGAACTTCAGACAAAACTGGCGTTCCAGGAAGACTCTATCGAGGAGTTGAATGGCGTCATTGTCCGGCAGGACAAAACGCTTTACCGGCTGGAGAAGCGGGTTACCGAGTTGCTGGAAAAGGTCAAGGACATTGCGCCGGCCGATCCGGAAGAGCACCGGGATCCGGCGGATGAGATACCGCCACACTACTGAGCCGCAAGCGCTTCACTCGCTGGCAATCGGGCTGGTCAGGTGTCCTTTTTGGTCTTGCCGGAGCGGACCCGCGGCGTGCCGATGTCGGTGACCCGGGAGGCCGCCTGCTGATCGGGTGAAGATGAAATATTTTCAGCGTGTCGTCGCCGACCGTCCTTGTCACGGTACATTTCCTGGTCGGCGGCGGCCATCAAACTTTCCAGATCGACGCCATCTTCCGGTGATGTGGCGCTGCCGATACTGACACTGATCTGGTCGCTGCCGGGCATGTCCGGCCGGGACTTCAAGGCTTCCAGTTGGGAAAGAATATCCCGGCGGATGTGACTCAGGGCAGATGCGCCATTCAGCCCGGTAATAACCACCACAAATTCGTCGCCTCCCACCCGGGCGACCAGATCCGAAGCCCGTATACTGTTTTTCAGGCAGCTGGCAATCAGTTTGAGTATCTGATCGCCGGCCACATGGCCGTGCTGGTCATTAATCTTCTTGAAATTATCGACATCAACATAGAGCAGGCCGAAGCGGTAATCCGGGGATTCATTGTTTTCGGCACGCTCAAAAAACTGCTCAAGAAAATGACGGTTGGGGATGTGGGTGAGGCTGTCGTAATGGGCCTGCTTATGCCAGTCCTGGGCGGCGGACTTGCGCACCTGTTCAACGGCGATATGCGCCTTTTCCGACTGGCGCATCAGATAGTAACCGAGCCTCGACAGGAGCAGCACCAACAGGCAACCGGCCAGATTGATATCGAGCAAAGTGATCTGCCGGCTAATGGAGAGCGTCATCGGGAAAAAGCGATTGTCGATTAGACGGGACATCTTCAATTCGGGAAACAGGAGTCGGGTTAGCCAGGTGGCCCGTTCAGCGGTAAATTCCGACACGACTTCTGCAGACGGACCGGCGGGCTGCAGGACGAAACTGTATTTTTCACTCGATTGCAGATGGCTGGGCACGACATCACGGGCGTCAATGATCAGCATAAGAATGGCGTCGGCGTCCTTGTAGTTCCACAGCTCCGGCCGCTCCTTGAGGAACAGCGGAATATAGACAAGGTTGGCGTGGGCCAGCTCGCGCAACTTGACCTGTGGGGTAATGGCGACGGTCTGATCGACCGACAGTCGTTCCAGAACGCCAGCCACCTTGGCCGGTGAGGTAATGTCGTATCCATAGACAAAAACAGGCTCCTCGCGCCGGGTTTCGGCAATGACGATGGGGAAATACCAGTTTTTATCGGTCAGGTGCCGGCTCCACTTGTTCCTGTCATTATTGAAGGTGCGGATCGGACGATAGGCATTTTCGGGCCGGTGTGGATTGGGAATATCAAAATCTGCAGCCTGGTCGCGGCTGATCCGGCGGGCTATCTGCACGTAATAAATAGTGTCGACATGCTCAAGAAACCGCTGGGTAAAATGATGGATAGTCTCGTGTTCGATGTTGCCGGCTTGCTCGATAAAAACCGTCAGGCCATTGGCAAAGGTTTCCACACTGGAAATACGGGTGCCGACATGGCTGTAAAGGTTGGCGAAATAATCGTCGAAGCGCTCACGGGTTTGATCGACGCTGTGGGAGTAGACGAAAGCGAGAGCGGCGAGACTGAGCAGGGTCCAGGCAAAGTAAAATAGCCGATAACTGCGCTTTGACAGCAGTTGGGCTCGCTTCTGGTGACTCCAGTACTGGTTTTTACTCATCGGGTTTGCTGTTTCTGATTATTTTTCCGGGTTTCCGGACTTTTTGTCCGGATTGCCCGCTAGTTTCCGAGACTACACAGACGCGCCGGGGAGCGCAACAATCCACCGGGCTGGCCGGAACAGTGAAAATTCCCGGCGGGTTCAGAGCCAGCCGTTCTGACGGGCGATCCTCGCGGCTTCGATGCGGTTACTGGCACCCAGTTTGCTGCTCGCCTCGGATAGGTAATTGCGCACCGTGCCGGCAGAAAGGTGCAAACTGGCGGCGATGGCGTCGCTGGTTTGACCTTCAGCGGCCAGTTTCAGAACCTGACGCTCCCGTTCGGTCAGGGGGTCAACGGATCGCCAGGCTTCGGTCAGTAATTCGGGAGCGACCAGGGTTTCGCCCCGGTACACGCGCCTGACCGCGTCGGCAAGTTCGGAGGCCGGTGAATCTTTCAGCAGGTAGCCTTTGACCCCCGCATCCATGGCGCGCTTGAGATAACCGGAGCGGGCAAAGGTGGTGACGACCATGACCCGGGTGTCCGGATGACGCTCGCGGATAGCCCGGGCGAGTTCCAGTCCCGACATTTCCGGCATTTCAATATCGGTAACAACGATGTCGACAGGCGCTTCTTCCAGAAGCTTCAAGGCCTCAAGCCCGTTAACGGCACAGCCGACGATGTCGAGATCCGCTTCCAGGCGCAGCAAGGCGCTGAGGGCGCCGAGCACCAGACCCTGATCTTCCGCCAGGAGGACACGGATGGGTAGGGGATCACTCATCAGGCGGCCTCCGTCAACGGAAAGGTAAACGTCAGGCTGGTGCCCCGGTCGGAATGGATCAGCAGATCCCCGCGCAGCGGCGCAATCCTCTCCCGCATGCCTTTGAGACCATTGCCTTCGGTGAAACTGCCTCCGTGACCATCGTCGACAATTTTCAGCACGATCTGATCGGCGGCGCTGGTCGTCTCTATACGGCAGCTGCTGGCCTGACTGTGACGGATAATATTGGTCACGGCTTCCTTGACCAGAACGGAAAACAGCTGGTCCAGCTTGGCGGGCAAGGGTTTTTCATCGAGTTGGTAGGACAAATCGATATCGGCCGTCTCGAGCGTCACCCGGGCGTTGGCGAGCTCGGTTTTCAGGGTCGAACCCCGATAGCCACTGACGGCTTCCCGGATCTGGCTGAGCGCATTGCGGGAGGCCTGTTCTATGTCGGCAATTTCCCGGCGCGAGTCCCTGGGACTGGAATCCAGCAGCCGGCCGGCCAACTCGGCTTTCAGAGTAATCACCGAAAAGGTATGGCCAAGCAAATCGTGCAGGTCCCGGGCAATGCGTTCCCGCTCCGCCAGTGTCGCGAGGCGGCGCACCTCTTCCCGGGATTGTTTGAGGGCGGCATTTTTCTTTTGTATTTCCGCGAAGAAAATATTGGAGAGACCGATGACCAGGCCGAAGAAAATCGCAGGAAACATAAAGCGCAAGCTGAAATCGAGAACCGCCGACTGTATCAGAATGACAGCCAATACGCCGGCCAGCAGGGTAAAGGCGAGGCGGCGGTTACGTGTCTGTCCGCAGAAACTGGCGGCGTAAATAAAAAAGACACTGGCACCCTGATTGTAGAATGACAGCAGAATACCGATGGCAAGTATGCCGGCAATGGGCACCAGCATCTGTCGTTCACGGACCCGGAATCCGTAAAAGTAGAACGCCAGGAAAGCCGGGATGCCGATGCAGGTCAACAAAATTTCAACACTGCCGGGGGGCCGGAAATACCAATAGCCAAAGTAGAAACTCAGATAGATGAGCCACAGGTAAGGTGTATAGCCGACAGATTCATGGCAGGGGATCAAGCGCTGATGCCACGCCAGCAGCTGTTGCCTCAAACCGGCGGGTGGCGCCTTGGTATTCTGATCCGGGTTAATGTTTGAATTGGTTTCGTCCATGGCGGCTATTGTAGCGCAATATTGTCGAGGGCCAAGTGCCGTTTACCGGTGTTCGGTCCGGCGCAAAATGCAATCGCGGTAATCGCTCCCAGGCCGTCACCGGCAATGCGCGCAAGGGGCAACCGATACTCCTGCCAATGCTCCGTCACCGTAAAGCGGTGTTGCAAAGGTTGCATTGCGCCCTCGATAAAAACCAGCAGCCGGTATTCCCCCGGTGTGCCCTTTGCGGAGACCTGCAGGGTTTCGTAGCCGTCGAGATTGACCGGGGACATCGGTGCGCTGCCGGGATAGAAAATCACGCCCGCCCAGGGATAGGGGAATCCGTCAAGGATCTCCGTATCGATCCCGAGTGCCTGATTGCCGGTGCCGGATGGGATGGTTTTCAGCGTCGCGACGGAAGCGCCGCCCATCATCTGATCGGTGGTCACTTCCAGGGGCAGCCCGAAGCGGGTCTTTGTGGCGGTCTGCTCGAAGTCGGCGATCAGGCCATCAGTGGCAATGTCAGGGCGAGCGTACTGGCTCCGGGCGCGAGACTTGCGGGGCACCGGATAGCCGTTCTTCCAGATCTGCAGGATATCCCGCGTCGCCGTGATATCGGTATCCGGCTGTCCCCTGACCAGCAACAAATCTGCCCGGGCACCGGGCTTGATCATGCCTCGATCCGTCAGGCCAAAGCGTTTTGCCGGCACACTGGTGGCACTGGCGAGCGCCTGGAGAGGCGAGAGGCCTGCTTCAACCAGCAGTTCAAGCTCGCGGTGCAGGCTGGCGCCGTGAGCCGTACCGGGATTGGGCGCGTCAGATCCGGCCAGGAGATCGACACCGGCTTCGCCCAGGGCGGCGGTATTGTCCCGGAAGACCTGAAAGTCGATGCCACGATCGCCCGCGCCGAGAGTTTGCTGCAGATTGGTTTTCTGACTGCTGTCGAGCCAGGGCTCAAGATGCGGATCCCGGGTCAGGTCGACGCGGCCCTGACGACGGAAAAATCCTTCCATGACCGCCCCGGTCGGAATAACGAAGGTGTCGGTGTGACGCAATAACGCCAACAGTTCCGGGGTGATCCGGGTGTCGCCAAATCCGTGCACCAGGCCATCGGCGCCGGCTTCCACGGCATGTCGCGCCGAGATCTGATTGCTGATATGCACGACGGCGAGTTTTCCCTGCCGGTGCGCGGCGCTCACGACGGCTTGCAGTTCGTCCCGGGTAATAGAAGGCATGGCCTGATAAGCGGCTTGCCGGGCGTTATAGACAATCTTGATGTAGTCCGAGCCCTGAGCGATCAACTTCTCGACCAGCGAGGCTGCTTGCTCCGGTGCGGTCAGCACCGGTATATCCATGCCATACTCCGTGCCGTGGCCCCCGGGCGCGGTGATCAGGGTGCCCGCGGAAAACAGATCCGCCTGCTCGGTTTGCGAAACGCTTTCACGTTCGCGCCGGGCGTCAGCCAGTTGCCGATGATCGGTAAACATGTCGAGCAGGGTGGTGACGCCAAATTGCAGCGCTTGCTGGCGGGCCTCACCGAAAACGTGCGTGTGGGTATCGAGCAATCCGGGCAGCAGGGTGGCGCCTTCGGCATCGACTACCGGCAGATCGACACCGGTGTCGAGATTGCTGCCCACTGCCTCAATCATGCCGTCAGCGACCCGGACACTGTCGGCTGACAGGATCTTTTCGCCATCGAAAATGCGGGCGTTGATGATCAGGTATGCCTCGCCATCCTGCCCGGGCATGGCCGCGCCTTCGTGCCCGGCTTCGGGGCTCGGGAGCGCGAAGAAAAACAGCGCAAGAGCCGCAATGACGACCACCGGGATGACCAGGGTTTTCATTTTCATGCTCCTTGTCCATCGGCCCGCTTCAGGCCCCGCTGGGCCACCCACAGACAGATTGCGGTGAACACGGCGAGATAGCCGATGTGCAGCAGTACGTCATAGCCCTGATCCTTGCCGAGCACCTTCAGGGCGAGTTGGGCAAGATGATAGGGCGGTAAAGCCAGGGCCAGTTCCTGGATCACGGCAGGCATCATCTGGATCGGGATCCAGAGGCCGGAGAGAAAGGCGAGGGGCAGATAGATCAGGTTGACCAGTGCCGGCGCCGATTTGCCCCGGCTCCAGCTGCCGAGGGCGAGTCCCATGGCGCAAAAGGGGATGGTGCCGACCAGCAAAATGGCCGCCAGAAACAGCCAGTCGGAGGTGGCCATCGCCACCTTGCCAAACAGTGCCGCCACGGCAAAGAGTTCGATGATGATCAGCGCCGCGAAAATCATCGCGGTGCTGGTCTTGGCCGTAAAGTAGGCCATGGCGGGCGCGGGAGAGATGCGTTTGAGGGCGAGCCAGCCCTGCTCCCGTTCGATGGCGAGGCCGACGCCGAAACCGAACAGGGCCGGTCCGATGACACCAAAGACACCGTAGGTTGCCAGCAGATAGGTCGCGGCACCTGACGAGGAACCGGACGGGTTGAAGATGATCCCGAAGAAGCTGTAGAAGACCACGGGAAACAACAGGCTAGGCAGTACAAAGCCGGGCATGCGCAGGGTTTTCAGCCATTCATAGCGGGACTCGGTGGTATACAGCTTCAGGGTTTGACTGGCGTTCATCAGGCGGCCTCCTCAGTGTCGGTCGGGTTCGGGGCGGAAGGGTGGCAGTGGGTCAGCACTTGTTCCAGGCCAATTTCAGTGATACTCAGATCAGCCAGGCTGCTGTCCCGGGCGAGCAGGCTGCGCAGCAGGTTTTCGCAGTCGCTGCTGATAATTTCCATGCGGGCGCCGCGACCCTGCACGAGTTCGACGCCGGGCAACGCCTTCAACTCTTGCGCTGACAGGCGCGTCCGGCAGCGGATCAGCCGGCCCCGGGTTGTGGCTTTCAACTCCGCCGGTGTACCCCGGGCCACGACACGGCCTTCCTGCAACAGCATGATCCGATCCGCGAGGGCGTCGGCTTCTTCCAGATAATGGGTGGTCAGAATGATCGAGGTCCCGGTTTCGGACAGGTTGCGGATCTGGCGCCAGAAGTCCTGACGCATGGCTGCGTCGAGGCCCGTGGTCGGCTCATCCAGAAACAGCAGACGCGGCCGGCCACAGATGGCCAAGGCGAATTGCAGGCGTCGCTTCTGACCACCGGACAGGGCGCTGTAGCGCCGGTTTTCCAGTCCTTCAAGGGCGGCACTGCGGATCAGGGTGTCAAAGTCGAGGGGCGCGGGGTGGGCGGCGGAAAACAGCCGCAACTGATCGGCGACGGTCAGGGTATCGGGAAGCCGGGTTTCCTGCAGCATCGCGCCGGTAATACACCGGGCAGCTCGGGAACCGGGGACCTGGCCCTGCAGATGGATAGTGCCCTGCTGAACCGGTAGCAAGCCCAGCATCAGCCGGATCAGGGTGGTCTTGCCGGCCCCGTTCGGCCCCAGAATGGAGAGAATATTACCCGGCTCCAGATCGAAGCTGACACCGTCGAGAGCCCGGGTCTTGCCGAATTTGTGGTGCAGCTCCCGGACTTGCAGTCCCGCAGCGCTGTGGTTGGTGGTCATGTTCATTGGCCTCTATGTCAGGAAACTGGTTCCATGCTGCGCTTTTTGTACTCTCCCGTGCAGAGCCGAATGTCATCGATTTGTCATGACAATTGTCAGGTACCCGTGTCCGCGGGAAAGTCGAAACCGCTGCGGTTTTTGATTACACTTGCCAATCCTCACAGGCGCTTGCGCGCCGGGACCGCCACGGACAATCCCGATCCCATGCTGACCTTGATCAAGAATGCCAATGTTTTGGCGCCCGAGCCCCTCGGCCACCTGAACCTGCTGATTGGTGCGGGCCGCATCCTCTGGATGGGCGAGGATAAGCCGAGCCTCGACCCCCGGTTGCTTGCCGAAGAGGTGGATCTGGAAGGTCTCTGGTTGACCCCGGGGTTGATTGACGGCCATGCCCATATTACCGGTGGCGGCGGCGAAGCCGGATTTGCCACCCGGGTGCCCCCGGTCCCCCTCAGCCAGTTCACCGGCGCCGGAGTGACCAGCGTCGTCGGACTGCTGGGCACCGACGACGTCACCCGTTCGACGTCGTCCCTGATCGCCCAGGTCCGCGCCTTGCGGGAAGAGGGTATGAGTGCCTGGTGTTATACCGGCGGCTATCATTGTCCGCCGACCACCCTGACCGGCTCGGTACGGTCGGATCTGGTCCATATCGATTGTGTATTGGGTCTCGGCGAACTGGCCATCAGTGATCACCGCTCCAGCCAGCCGACCTTTGACGAACTGGTACGCCTGGCGAGCGAGGTGCATGTGGCCGGCCTGATGACCGGCAAAGCCGGGGTCCTGCACCTGCATCTCGGTGACGGTGAGCGGGGCCTGTCGCTGGTCAACCGGGCCCTGGACGAGACTGAACTGCCGCCCCGGGTGTTTCATCCCACCCACATCAACCGCCGCCGGGCGCTGTTCGAGGAAGCCTGTGAGCTGAGTAAAAGGGGCTGTTGGGTGGATCTGACGGCGTTTCCGCCGAGTGATGATACCGACGAAGTCGGCGCCGCGGCGGCCATCGGGGAGTTCCTGGCGGCAGGCTATCCCGCCGACAAACTGACCATCAGCTCTGACGGAGGCGGTTGTCTGCCGGTGTTTGACAAGCAGGGGGAACTGGTCAAGCTGGACTTCGGCCGGTCGGAAACCCTGTTGCAAACTTTGCGGCAGCTCTTGCAAAATGGTCAGCCACTGGGCAGGATCCTGCCCGTATTTACCAGCAATATCGCGACTCTGCTACGTCTTGCCGGCAAGGGTCGTCTCCAGGAAGGCGCCGATGCGGATTTGCTTTGTCTCGACGAGACAGGTGAATTGCGTCATGTGATGGCACTCGGCCGCTGGCATGTCAGGGATGGCGAACAGGTAATAAAAGGTACTTTCGAGACCTGATACCGAATTTTCTGTTTCTGAACATCCAACTAGAGGGTTGCAACCATGTGTCCATCACCAGGCACGGGGGCGGGGGAGAGAGGCTACGTCATTCCGATTGGCGGCGCTGAAGAAAAACTGGAACATCCGACCATTCTCAAGAAGTTTGTCGGATTGGCCGGCGGGAAAAAAGCCCGCATCGTGATAATACCGACGGCGTCGCGGCTGATCGATACCGGTCCACGTTACGTGAAAATCTTTGAAGATATCGGCGTTGCCAACGCCAAATTCATCCCACTGGAAACCCGTGCCGATTGTCTGCGCGAGGATTATCTGGAACTGCTGCATCAGGCGACGGGCATTTTCATTACCGGCGGCAACCAGCTGCGCTTGTCAACGATCCTGGGTGGTACTCCGGTGGCCCAGGCCATTCGTCGCCTGAATGCCGACGGTATGCCGGTAGCCGGCACTTCCGCGGGGGCGGCCATCATGCCGGAGCACATGATTGCCGGTGGCGACAGCGACACCAAAACGCCGACGGAAGATGGCGTTACCCTGTCGCCGGGCCTTGGTCTGACCAACAGCATGCTGATCGACCAGCACTTTACCCAGCGCAATCGCCTGGGCCGCCTGTTGACGGCCCTGTCCTTCAACCCTTTTGTGACCGGTATTGGTCTCGACGAAGACACAGCGGCCTTTATCAACGCCAAAGGCGAGTTTGAAGTGGTCGGCAGCGGCGTGGTTACCGTGGTCGATCCGAGCAAGCTGAGTCACTCCTCCATGGGTTCCGTCCGTCAGGGCGACCCGGTGAGTCTGTTCGGCCTGCGCCTGCATATCCTTGCGGCCGGCGATCGTTACGATTGCACGACCCGCACGCCGGTCTCCGCTGATTGAACCACTGCCCCGGGAGCCATCCGGCTTCCGGGCATTTTCCTGCCCTGCCTGTATTTGTCTACTTCTTTCT
>JASBTO010000008.1 GCA_030148365.1 Kangiellaceae bacterium | reverse complement strand
CGTCGCCGGTATTGATCAGGGCATTGGTGGTGGAGGCGTAGATACGGCCGGAACCGCCGGTCGCGAAAACCGTGGCGCGGGCCTTGAACATGGCGATTTCGCCGGTCTCGATGGACATGGCGGTAAGACCGCAGACATCACCTTCATCATTACGCACCAGATCCATTGCATACCATTCGTTGAAGAACTGGGTATTGGCTTTCAGGTTCTGCTGGTAGAGCGTATGCAACAGCGCGTGCCCGGTACGGTCGGCCGCCGCGGCGGTCCGGGCGGCCTGCTCGCCGCCGAAATTGCGGGACTGGCCTCCGAATGGCCGCTGGTAAATCTTGCCTTCGTCGGTCCGGGAGAACGGCAGCCCCATGTGCTCCAGCTCGTAAACCGCAGCCGGGCCTTCCTGACACATATATTCAATCGCGTCCTGGTCGCCGATATAGTCGGAGCCCTTGACGGTATCGAACATGTGCCAGCGCCAATCGTCGGGATGATTGTTACCCAGAGCCACGGTGATACCACCCTGTGCCGAAACCGTGTGGGATCGGGTCGGAAACACCTTGGAAATCAGTGCGACTTTCTGGCCTGACTGCGCCAGTTGCAAGGAGGCGCGCATGCCTGCGCCGCCACCGCCTACGATTACCGCATCATAGGTATAAGTCGGTATAGACATCAGTTACACACTCCACAAAATCTGAGCGCCCCAAATCAGGAAAGCGAGGTTGGCAAGAATCACAAGGATCTGGAACACCATGCGAATGGCGAGAGGCTTGATATAATCGGTGGCCACGGTCCAGATCCCCACCCAGGCGTGCAGGACCAGTGACAACAAGGCCATCATGGAAAAAATCTTGAACCAGGTGCCGGCGAAGAGCTCGCGCCACTCGATGGCGGTGAGCTCCGGCGTCATCAGACAAAATACCAGTAAATAGACGACGTAAGCGGCCAGAACCACCGCGGACACCCGTTGAATAATCCAGTCATGCAGGCCGGACCGGCCCAGGCTGGTGACAGTGGTTACCATATCCAGAACCCCGCTAGAATTGCCAGAATGGCGCCGAGGATCAGCACCAGATATGCGCCGGTGCGGCCACCGGACAGAGACTCACCCAAACCCGCATCCATCAGCAGGTGACGGATTCCCGCGACCAGATGGAACAGCAGGCTGGCGACGATGCCCCACAACACAAACTTTGCGACGGGGCCGGTCATGCACTCACGCAGCTGGTTGAAACTTTCCGTCGAGTCGAGCGACAAGGACAGCATATAGAGCAGTATGGGGATCACCAGAAACAGGATCACACCGGAAATGCGGTGCAGGATCGAGGAAATGGAGGTGACAGGAAATTTTATCGAAAACAGATCGAGATTCTTCGGTCGTTGTTTAGCCACGGTTATTGGGTCTTTTCGGGTGTCCGTGCCACAGTTGCGGAACCCTGTTGCGCTGCATCCAGCCCGGAAGGGGAGATCACCCCAGGACCGTGTGGCCGCCCCAGGCTCCCTGTGTTCAGGGCGCACTTCTTGCATAGCTTGGAATTTGAAGAACCGGAATTATATAAGTCGAGGTTACGGATTACAAATCAATTAAATGATTGAATTGCTTATTCAGAAAGCTGCCCAAACCGTGTAAAATGGCCGTTTGATTTGTGCCGGCAGCCCCGATTTGACGTCTGTCCCCCGCTTCCCGCGCAAGCTTTCCACAGAAACCAAAGTACCTCGAGGAGTCTCTTTTTATGACGGCTGAAACCGCCAAGCTTACACTCCATACCAATGAAGTTGTCGAGCTCCCCGTCTACAAACCTACCCTGGGCCAGGATGTTCTGGATATCCGTCACCTCGGCAAACAAGGTGCCTTCACCTATGATCCGGGCTTTGTCTCCACCGCAGCCTGCGAATCGAAAATCACCTTTATCGACGGCGGCAAGGGCATCCTCCTGTACCGGGGCTACCCTATCGAACAGCTGGCGGAAAAGTCATCTTTCGAGGAAGTCGCCTATTTGCTGCTCAATGGCGAGTTACCGGACAAGGACGAGTACCAGGCCTTCGTCAGCAAACTGAACAACCACACCATGGTGCATCAGCAACTGATGACTTTCTTCAACGGCTTCCGGCGCGATGCCCATCCGATGGCCATCATGATCGGCGTCGTCGGTGCCCTTTCCGCCTTTTATCATGATTCGCTGGATATCGACGATCCGGACCACCGGGAAATCAGCGCCACCCGCCTGATCTCCAAGGTACCGACCATTGCCGCCATGTGCTACCGCTATTCCCAGGGACACCCGTTCGTGTATCCGCAAAACGACATGTCACTGGCGGAAAACTTCCTGAACATGATGTATTCCATGCCCAGCGAGGAGTCCAGACCGGATCCGGTGCTGGTCAAGGCGATGGACCGGATTTTCATCCTCCACGCCGATCATGAGCAGAATGCCTCAACTTCGACGGTTCGCCTGGCGGGCTCTTCCGGCGCCAATCCCTTTGCCTGTATCGCTGCGGGCATCGCCTGCTTGTGGGGACCGGCTCATGGCGGCGCCAACGAAGCCGCGCTCAACATGCTGCGCGAAATTGGTGACGTCAAGAATATTCCGGAGTACATTGCCCGCGCCAAGGACAAGGATGATCCCTTCCGCCTGATGGGCTTCGGCCACCGGGTCTACAAGAACTTCGACCCGCGCGCCAAGGTCATGCGGGAGAGCGCTCACGAAGTTCTCGACCTGCTCGGCAAACACGATGATCCCATCTTCAAGGTGGCTCTGGAGCTCGAGAAAATTGCTCTCGAAGATCCCTACTTCATCGAGAAGAAGCTTTATCCGAATGTCGACTTCTATTCCGGCGTCATTCTTGATGCGATCGGTATCCCGACCAATATGTTCACCGTGATCTTCGCCCTCGCCCGCACCGTCGGCTGGGTGGCGCAGTGGAGTGAAATGATCGCCGAGCCGAGCCGCAGGATTGGTCGCCCCCGTCAACTCTACACCGGTTCCGCACAGCGGGATTATGTGGATTTTGACGACCGCTGATCCGCACCCGTGCGCGACTTGCGATAACCGAAGGGAGCCTGCTGGCTCCCTTTTTTTATTGCGGGTATAGTGAGGTCAAAACAGCAACAGCGAAAAATATATGAGCAACAGGATTCTGGTTACCGGTGGCGCCGGTTACATCGGCAGTCATGTAGTGCGGCAACTCGGGGAAGCCGGCCATCAGGTCTGGGTTCTGGACAACCTCAGCACCGGCTTCGCCGAGGCGGTACTGTCCGGTGAACTTGTCGTCGGCGATTGCAATGACCAGCACCTGGTGGAGCGTTTGCTCGACGAGCACCGCATCGACAGCATCATGCACTTCGCTGCCCATACCGTGGTGCCGGAATCCGTTGCCGACCCGGTTCGCTACTATGACAACAATGTCGGTGCGACCCTGTCCCTGCTGAAATGCGCCACTGCCGCCGGAGTCAAAAATTTCATTTTCTCGTCCACCGCTGCGGTCTATGGCGAGCCGGAAACCAAAAGCGTGACCGAGGATAGTCCTGTCAATCCCATCAGCCCCTATGGCCGCAGCAAACTGATCAGCGAGTGGATGCTGGAAGATGCCGCCGCGGCAACCAGCCTCAATTACGGCATTTTGCGGTACTTCAATGTAGCCGGCGCCGATCCCCAGGTTCGGATCGGACAAAGCACGCCCCGCGCTACCCACCTGATCAAAGTGGTCTGCGAAGCCGTGACCGGCAAGCGCGAGCGGGTCGCAATTTTCGGTGATGACTACCCCACTCCCGATGGCACCGGTGTGCGGGACTATATTCACGTGGAAGATCTCGCGAGCGCCCATATAGCTACGCTGGGCTATCTGGAAAGAGAACAGGAAAGTCTGCTGGTCAATCTCGGTTACAATCACGGCTACAGTGTCAGGCAGGTTATCGAAACGGCGGAAGCCGTTGCTGACTGCAAATTGCTGGTCGACATCCTGCCCCGCCGTCCCGGAGATCTGGCCATGATTCTGGCGAACAATGAGAAAGCTGCGGAGTTACTGGACTGGCGCCCGCAGTTTGACGATCTCGGAAAAATCATCAAGACCGCCCTGGACTGGGAAAAGCATCTGGCTGAAAAAAACCGGGTCGCAGATCCGGCCTGAACCACAAGCGCCGCCTGCGGGAACCGATTACCGAACCCTAGTCGTCTTTACCGAAATCCAGGCTGAGCGCCACTACCTTGCGCATATAGTCGTGCTCTTTGGCAAATCGCTTTTTCATTTCGGCAAACTCTTGCTCCAGATGGGCCATACGCTGCTCAAGCGCGCCTGATGCAACCGGTTCGGCTGCCCTGCCCGTGGCAGTAGCCGGCGCCGACGCATTACCGTTGGCTTTGGCAGTCTTTCCGTCCTTCCCCTGATCGGTGGCCGGCACGCCGCTGGCATAGCCATTGAGGCCTTCATTACGCAGTTCTTCGGCTACATTCTTGACGACTTTTTCATCAATGCTGTGCTTCTCTTCCAAAAAGGCAAAGAGCATCAGCCGATCACAGAGACTGTTGATGCGGCGGGGAATACCATCGGTAATCTCGTATATCTGGTCAAAAGCCTTACCCGTAAATTTGGGATCATCCTTCCAGCCGACTTTCTTGAGCCGATGTTCGATATAGGCGCGAGTCTCCTCCTGATTCATGTGAGTCAGGTGATAGGATGCCGTTATGCGTTGACGCATCTGCTCCAGCCGCGGCGTTTGCAGGCGCTGGGTAAATTCCGGTTGGCCCAGGAGAATAATTTGCAGCAGGTTCTTGCCGTTACTCTGCAGATCAGCGAGCATGCGCAGCTCTTCGATGGACTCCAGAGGCAGATTCTGGGCTTCATCGATCACCAGCAGACAGCGCTTGCCCTCCCGCTGGCGGGAAACAAAAAATGTCTGAAGGTTTTTCAGCAGGACCGTCTTGTCACTGTTCTGGTAGGCTAGCCCGAATGCGGCTGCGGTCATTTTGAGGATATCGGTGGAGTCGAGCTGGGTATTCATCAATTCGGCTGCGACAATATCCTTCTTGTTTTCCAGACTGGCAAACAGGGTTCTCACCAGTGTGCTTTTGCCGGCGCCGATTTCACCACTCAGGACGATGAACCCCTCTCCCTGCGATAGCCCGTAACGCACGTAGGCCAGGGCGCGGTTATGGCCGCTGCTGGCAAAAAAGAAATAGGGGTCGGGCATGAGCTGGAAGGGTTTGCCCTTGAGTTTGAAATACGATTCATACATTAGCGGTGCATCCTGTGTTTCTGCGTTTCCCTGCGATTATCGCGCCCCTTTCTGGAAGAGAATGACCTGCGCGGTTTGCAGCAGGATATTGAAATCCAGAAAGGTACTGTAATTTTTAATGTAATAGAGATCGAACTGCAACTTTTGCCGTGCGGCTTCGTAATTGTCGCCATAGGGATATCGCACCTGTGCCCAGCCGGTAATGCCCGGTTTGACCCGGTGTCGCATGTCATAAAAAGGGATCTCCCGATTCAGATCGGCGACAAATTCCGGTCGCTCCGGACGGGGTCCGACAAAACTCATATCGCCGCGCAGCACATTCCATAATTGGGGCAGCTCGTCGATTCGGGTCTTGCGGATGAAGTGACCAATGCGGGTGATCCGGGCATCTTCCGGGGACGCCCATTGGGCGCCGTTGGCCTCTGCGTTCTCCACCATGCTGCGAAACTTGTAAATCGTGAATGGCAGGTCATTCTTGCCCACTCTGCACTGCGAGTAAATCACAGAACTGCGCCAGCCTGACTCCCGTTTGATGAGAAAGGCGGTCACCAACATGAACGGAATGGCGAGCAGCAACAAACCGCTACTGGTGACGATATCGAACATACGCTTGGTCGTACGTCGCACCGGGCTCCGGTGGAAGCCGTCCAGGAAAATCATCCGGTGTCCGGCAATAATATCGACCGACACCTTGCCCGTCAGCCGTTCGTAGAATTCACCGAGCGCCGTCACCCGGACACCGGCCATCTTGCACTCCACCAGCTCCTTGATGTTGGCGGCTTCCAGATCGCCTTCATTACCGACCACCACTTCGTTCGCGCCCAACTCCTTCACCCAGTCAACGATACCCTTGTCGGTCGCCAGCAAGCGGGCCTCTTCGACCTCCACCGGCTCGCCGCCGATAGGCAGAAATCCGAGCAAGGCATATTCCTGCCAGTCAGTCTTTCGGCGTAGCTTCTGTATTTCGGTCGCTTTGGCGCCGGCTCCCAGGATAATGATCTTTTTCTTCAGGGCTACTCTGGAGGTGAGACTCATGGCGAGAC